>JBDUAE010000353.1:0-2645 GCA_040004805.1 Chthoniobacterales bacterium
TCTGCCAGAGTCGGCACCCGCCCAAATAGACGTTACGATTCGACCCGAATTCCACCCCGGCGGGCAGCTTCTTGAACATTTTTGCGTTCCCGCCGCCGAGCATGACGTAATCCGCGATGAAAGCCGTCTTGAGTTGCGTGATCGCGTAAAACACCTCGCGCTCCCAAACTTTGCGACCGAAGCGCTCCAGCCCGCGCTTGCCGAGATGCTCCTCGATCGTGTTGCCGTCGCCGTAGGGCAAATGTCCCAGCTCGAGCGGAAAGATGTTTTTGTCCCAGATGAAAGTGGAGCCCAAGCCCGTACCCAGCCCGAGGAAAAGCATCCGCCCTCCGCGATAGCTCCCGAGCGCTTGGAGCGCGGCGTCATTGATCACGCGCGTCGGTTTGCCTAACAACTTCTTGAAGTCCCAGCCGACCCAGCCCTTCCCGAGATTGGTCGGTTCCTTGATGATTTTCCCTTGGGAAACAGGAGCCGGGAAGCCAATCGCAATCGCGTCAAATTTCCAATCCGCTGTCGTCTGTTTTATCTTGGTCGTGAGCTGTCGCGGAGTGAGCGCTGCGCCGGAATTGAATTTCCGTTTCTCGCTTCGAGAAAGCATCATCTTCACGGTCGTGCCGCCGATATCGACCACCAGAATTTTTCTCATGAGCGCTCTTTGGGCCGGGTCGTAATCGGCGAGAGTTGAATCAGTGGCGTGCGTTGCGCTTCCGCCAGTTTCCGCGCCTGCCCGCGCGAACGTTCGCGAAAGTGCAGCTGGGCCTGGCGCCGCGGCTCGCCCTCCGGACTCTGCAGCCGCAGGTAGGAGCCGTCCGCCTGGAGTTCGCGCGCCTTGACCCGGTCATTCACAAAGCTCGGAAGCACTTCATTGATGATCTCGTCGCGCAAAGTCGGGTCTTCGATCGGAAAAGCGATTTCGACCCGGCGCACAAAATTTCGCGGCATCCAATCCGCGCTCGCCAGATAGACCGAAGGCTCGCCGCCATTCGCAAAATAATAGATGCGGCTGTGTTCCAAAAAGCGACCAACAATGCTGACGACGCGAATGTTCTCGCTCAAACCGGGCACTTTCGGCCGGAGGCAGCAGATTCCACGAATGATCAAATCGATCTTCACCCCGGCACACGAAGCTTCGTAAAGCTTCTCAATAATCTCCTGATCGACGAGCGAATTTAGCTTCACGATGACGCGCCCGCCTCGCCCGGCGCGCGCGTGATCGCGTTCGCGTTCGATCAATCCCAGAAGACGTATGTTGAGATCAAACGGCGCCACCAAAAGCTTTTCCAATCCCGGATAACTGGCCAGCCCCGTTAGCGTGTTGAAGACGATTGCGACCTCTTCCGTGATCTTCGGATTCGTGGTGAAGAGACTGAAATCGGTGTAGGAGCGCGCCGTCCGGGGATGATAATTGCCCGTACCGAGATGGACGTAATGGCGAAGTCGATCGGTATCGCGCCGGACGATGAGGAGCGCTTTGCAGTGCGTCTTTAATCCGACGACGCCGTAGACGACATGCGCCCCCGCCTCCTCCAGTTGCCTCGCCCACTGAATGTTGGCCGCTTCATCGAACCGCGCGCGCAATTCCACCAGTGCGGTTACCTGTTTGCCGGCATTCGCAGCATGAATCAGCGCCGCCACGATAGGCGAATCGCCACTGGTCCGATAAAGCGTGATCTTAAGCGCCAGCACCTGCGCATCGCCTGCGGCGGCTTCGATCAATTCGACGATCGGATCGTAGCTTTCGTAGGGATGATGCAGGAGCACATCCTGCTTGCGCATGACCTCGAAAATATTCGCATGTGGCGGTAAGGCCGGATCGCGCGCGGGCTGGAAGACGCGATCCTTGAGATTGGCAAACGCATCGTTCGCCACCAGGGGCGCGAGATGCGTCATCGTCAGTGGTCCGTCGAGGCGGTAGAGGTCCGGCTCCGCCAAATCGAAAAACTCCAGCAAGAGCTCGCGCACATCCTTCGGACAATCCGCTTCCACTTCGAGACGCACTGCATCGCCGCGGCTGGAGCGTCGCAATTCCTGCTCGATACTGCGAAGCAGATTGTCCGCTTCTTCTTCATCGATGTAGAGATCGCTATTTCGCGTGACGCGAAAGGCGTGCACGCCATCGAGCAATAACCCGGGGAAAAGATCCGCCGTGTTGTGTTTGATCAGGTCAGCCAGATAGATGTATTCCCACGGCTCGTCGTCTTTGATCCCCCGCGGCAGCATGATCAAGCGCGGAAGGACCCGCGGCACCTGCACGATGGCGTAGAGTAAATCGCTGCCCTTTTCCGCGCGCGCGCGCACCAGAAGGTTGTGGCTCTTATTGAGGAGCTGGGGAAAGGGATGGCTCGCATCCACCGCGAGCGGCGTCAGCATCGGAAAAACTTCCTCTTGGAAATAACGGCGCGCCCAGGCCGCGCGTTTCGCATTCAATTGCGCGACGTGAAGGACGCGAATGTTGTTCTTCCCCAAGGCCGGGAGGAGCTCGTCGCGCCAGAGCCCGTACTGCGCGGCCACCATCTCGTGCACCGTGCGCTGAATGGCGTTAAACGTATCCGTGGGCGAGAGGCCGTCCGGACCGACGTCGCTGGTTTCGCTTTCGATCTGCTGCTTGATGCCCGCGACGCGAATCTCGAAAAACTCGTCCAGGT
>JBDUAE010000065.1:0-8817 GCA_040004805.1 Chthoniobacterales bacterium
AAACCGGCGGCCACTTAGGGCCGAATCTCGGGGTGGTGGAATTGACGATCGCGCTCCATCGGGTCTTCGAGACGCCGCGGGATAAGTTTGTCTTCGATGTCAGCCACCAGGGTTACGTGCACAAAATGTTTACCGGCCGGCTCGATCGAATCGGGACGATGCGTCAATACCAAGGCCTGAACGGATTCCTGCTCCGGACCGAGAGCGAACATGATTGCTACGGCGCGGGCCACGCCGGGACCGCTCTCTCCGCCGCCCTCGGGATGGCGGTGGGCCGGGATCTTCGCGGTGGCAATGAACATGTGGTGGCAGTGGCGGGCGACGCGGCCTTCACCTGCGGCATCAGCTACGAGGCGCTAAATAATGCGAAGTCGCAAACGAAGCGATTCATCGTGGTCTTGAACGATAACGAGTGGTCGATCGCGAAAAACGTGGGCGCAATCGCCTCCTATTTAAACAACATCGTCGCCAATCCGACCTACGCCGGATTGCACGACAAGGCGCGCCGTTTCATCGAAGCGATCGCAGGCAAGAGCGCGCTTCATTTCGCCCACAAGGTGGAGGAAGGGGTGAAGGGATTGCTCGTCCCAAGCGTGATTTTTGAGGAGCTCGGGATGCGCTATTACGGGCCGATCGATGGACACGACATCCCGCTGCTGATGCGCACTTTTGAATTCCTGAAAACCCAGGACGAACCGGTCCTGCTGCACATTCTGACGAAGAAAGGCAAAGGCTACGAGCCCGCGATTGCGAAGCCGGATAAATTTCACGGTCTCGGAAAATTCGCTGCCGATACCGGCGAGACCGCGTCCGCGAGCACGCCGACCTACTCGGAAATCCTCGGCCGCACGTTGGGCAAATTCGCCGATTCCAATAAGAATATCGTGGCGATTACGGCAGCCATGCCGAGCGGGACCGGGCTCGGTTTTTTCCAGGCCACGCATCCGGATCGTTACTTCGATGTCGGGATCGCGGAAGAACACGCAGCGCTCTTTGCCTGCGGCTTGGCAACCCAAGGGCTGAAGCCGTTCCTGACCATTTACTCCACCTTCATGCAGCGCGCGTATGACATGATCATTCACGATATTGCGTTGCAGAATTTAAACGTCGCCTTGTGCATGGATCGCGCGGGATTGAGTGGCGATGATGGCCCGACTCACCACGGCCTTTTCGATATCGGATACCTGCGGCACGTGCCCAACATCGTGCACATGCAGCCGAAGGATGAGGACGAATTTGTCGACATGCTTTGGACGATGGCAAACCACACTTCCGGTCCGATCGCGGTGCGCTATCCGCGCGGGGCAGGCACTGGCGCCGTCCCGAAAGCAGCGCCGAAGTTGCTGGAGATCGGCAAGGCGGAAGTCGTGCAACATGGCCGTGACGTGGCGATTTTTGGCCTCGGCAACATGTTCGAGGTCGCAGTGGAAGCGGCACGCATGCTGGAAGAACAGGGCTATTCCGTGGCCCTAATTAATCCGCGCTGGATCAAGCCCCTCGACACCGGCACGCTGGAGTTTTTCGCACGCGGAACCCAGGTCCTTTGCACGTTGGAAGATCACGTTCTCCACAACGGTTTCGGCTGCGCGGTGATGGAGCACTTATACACGCAGATGATTCACACTCCCGTGGTGAGAATTGGTTGGCCGGATCAATTCGTCGAGCACGGCACCATCCCGATCCTGCGCAAGAAGCACGGACTGACCGCGGAGGCGCTGGTCGAAAAAGTGCTGCCGCTCCTGCAAAAAAAGCCGCGTCAAACGCAGCCGAGCGCGGCCTAGGATACGCGTCGAAGGATTTCCATCCTTCGCCTTTTGCCAGATGAGCGTGATCGAAACGCGCGGCCTGACGAAGGTCTACCGCACCTACAAAAAGGAAAGCGGTTTACGCGGCTCGCTCAAAGGCTTACTCCGCCGCAAGTACGACGAGACGCGGGCGGCGGATGATATTTCCTTCACGATCGAAGAAGGGGAGTTGGTGGGTTTTCTCGGACCAAACGGCGCCGGAAAAACGACCGTCTTAAAGATGCTCTCGGGGCTGCTGAATCCCAGTGCGGGCGAGGCGCGAGTATTGGGCTTCGTGCCTTGGGAACGGCGGAATGAAATGAAGCGGCAATTCGCTTTGCTCATGGGCCAAAAGAACGCGCTCTGGTGGGATTTGCCGGCGCAGGAATCCTTGGAATTGAATCGCGCGATCTACGGGATCGATCGGGCGCGCTTCCGAAAAGTTGTGGGCGGCTTGAGCGAACTTCTCGAAGTGGAGGACAAAATGAACGTGATGGTGCGCGAGCTCTCGTTAGGCGAACGCATGAAAATGGAATTAATCTCGGCTCTGATTCACGAGCCGCGGGTCTTGTTCCTCGATGAACCGACGATCGGTCTGGATGTCGTTAGCCAAAAGCGGGTGCGCGAATTCCTACGCCTCTACAATCGGGAACATAAGATCGTGACCATGCTCACGAGCCATTACATGCAGGACATCGAGGAGCTCTGTCACCGCGTCATCATTATCGATCACGGCAAGATTTTTTTTGACGGGCCGCTCAGCGATATTATCGACCGGTTTTCCGGTTTCAAAATTCTGAGCCTGACCTTTGCTGATCAGGCGACGCGGGATTTCGCCGAGTTCGGCGAGGTCATCGAACAGACGCCCGCTTCCGTCCGACTGAAGGTGCCGCGGGCAAAAGTAACCGACACCTGCCGGCGCTTGCTGGAGAATTGTCAGGTGACGGATATTAGTGTCGAGGAACTTCCAGTCGAAGAAGTCATCCGTCAGCTTTTCGGAGAACGCACGCTTTTGACCGAAACGGCCGCCGCCGCCGCGGGTGCAACCGCGCTCTAGGAACGGCGGCAAGCGCCCTTGATTTCGTGGATGTAGCTCGGGTTCACTTCGAAGATGGTTTCCGCTACCGCCGCCATCTCGATCTGATCGTAATACGGAACGCTTTCGACAAAGCCAGCTGACATCAGGCTGTTGATCGTGTCGACCACATCCCCGGGTTCCATTCTGGTAAATTCTTCGATTTCCGCACCGCTGGCGCCATCGGTAAAGCCGATGGCTCGGACGATAGTGACCTCGCGGCCGGTGAGCTTGATTCTCCGCATCTATACTTGTCCGAGCAACTTCCATACCGACGGCTTGCCGCCATTTCAAAAAGGTTGCCGGAGAACACTTTCCGCCATCGCACGTTGGAACGTCGGATAGCTCGGGGACCAGCCGAAGCCTTGCAATTTTGCGCTGGAAACTCGCTTATTGCTGGAGCCGCGACGTCGGCTGGCGATGGTCGGGACCGCGGGCGGCAGCGGACGGTGGAAACGACGAGCCAGCCATTCGTAGCATTCCCTTTGCGTGATGGGGTGATTATCCGACACGTTAAAAATCTGTCGGATCTTCGGGTCGCATACGACTTTCCGGTCGTGGAATAAAGTCGAAAGCAAATACAACGCGGACGCAATATCATCGCGATGCGCCTGATTGATGTATCGGTGCGAATTCGGATCGAGCACAGCGGTTCCGTCGAGGAATTTCCGGAGCAAAGCCGAACGGCCGGGACCGTAGATTCCGGCGAGCCGTGCAATCATCCCGCCTTCCCCCAAGACGAATTCCTCGGTCGCACGCAGAACGCGGGCGGTCTCGGTTTGCGGCTCGGCTGCGCTCTCCTCAGTGACCCATTCGCCTTCGGTTTGCGCGTAGACGCTGGTGCTGCTGGTAAAAAGAAGCGGCGCCTGCGGAAAGATTGCGCGCAGATTTCGGGCGCTTTCAAGGTAGATGCGCCGGTAATCTTCTACTCCACCACCGCGCGAGCTGGCGCATTGAATTACCGCGTCGAAGTCGTTCGCAGCCCGCGCCACGGCGTTACGATCCGTAAGGTCGACCGCGTGAACCGGAAAAGGTCGCCCGGCAGATTGGATCGCCGACTCGTTAGACGCAGTCCAGCCTTCCACCTCCCAGCCGTTTTGCTGAAATAATTCGGCCGTCGCCAACCCAACGTAACCACAGCCCGCGATCAGAATCCGCGGCATCGGCTCAAGCTGCGGCGGCGGCCAATTCGATTTCTGCAAACGGATCCGACTGGGTAGCGCGGACTTGATGGAGCCGGATCAGCTCGAGTAAGGCCAGGAAGGTAACCACGATCTCGACCCGCGAGGCCATGGCCACAAAGAGCTCGGAAAAGCGCAGCGGGACGCCGTCCCCAACACGCTGGAGGATCCATTCAATTTTATCCGACACCGTGTAATGCTCTCCGAAGATTTCCTCCAAATTTTCCCGCGCGTCGATCCGTTTGAGCACTGCCTGGAAAGCGTTGATCAACTGAAAGATGCCGACTTCGCCGAGGCGAAGGGGCGCAGCCAGAGTTAGCTCCAGCCCGCCCGGTTCGCGCACGAAGATCCGTTCCTGTTCCAACTGACGAACCTGCAAATGGGCGGCTGCCTCTTTGAATTTCTTATACTCGATCAGCTGACGAATGAGGTCCCAGCGCGGATCGTTCACCTCGGCATCTTCTTCTGGCGGCTGTTGGTCGACCGGCAGGAGGCTGCGACTTTTCAGATAGATCAGATTCGCGGCCATGACGACGAACTCGCCCGCGACATCAATGTTTAATTCTTTGAAAGCTTGTAAATATTCGAGGTACTGACGGGTGATGCGCTCCAGCGAAACCTCGTAGATATCGAGTTCATCACGTTTAATGAGATAGAGCAGGAGATCGAGCGGACCCTCGAAAATCTCGAGCTTAACCTTGTAATCGCTCTCCATCGTGGGGTCGCCGTTTTTAGAGGCGCGGTCGGCGAGCGACGCGCGCGACGGATCAGATGCTGGCTGTTTTCCGGTGAACCCAGACGCTGTTTACCACTCCGAGCCCAAACATGATCATGAGCACAAATGAGCCGCTGTAACTGATGAGTGGAAGCGGAACGCCAGTGATGGGCAGCATCGAAATGGTCATCCCGACATTTTGGAAAATATGGGTGAAAATGAGCGCGCTGATCCCGACGACCAGGAGCAGGCCAAATTGATCGCCCGCGCAAAAGGCTACGAAAAGACACGTCATCAAAAGCAAGGCGAAGGCGCTGAGAAGAGTCACTCCCCCGACGAAACCCCACTGCTCGCCGATAGCAGAAAAAATGTAATCGTTATGCACTGCGGTCGCTGGGAGAAATCCGAGTTCGATTTGGGTGTTGGGAGCTTTGAACCCTTTTCCGCCATAACCGCCGGAACCGATCGCGATCAGCGATTGATTAATCGCCCAAGCCGAGCCCTGCTTATCGATATCCGGATTGACGAAGGCAATGATGCGCTCTTTTTGGTACGGCTTGAGTCCAAGGTTGTACGCGAGCGGCAGGAACCCGACCACGATCAAAACAATGCAGACCAAATAGCGAATCGGAATCCCGCCCACGAAGAGCAGCGCCATCAGGACCGGGCCCCAAATCAAAGTCATGCCCAGATCCGGCTGGATCATGATGAGCAGGCCGGGCGCACCGACGATGGCGCCACAGAGTGCGAGTCGCAGCATCGGATGCATCTCTCGAAATTGGCTAAGGAACAATGCCAGGACCATGATGCCGGCGATGATGGCCAACTGCGCCGGCTGAAAATTTATCGGCCCGAGGTGAAGCCAACTGCGCGCGCCATAAACTTTCGTGCCGACGAAACGAGTGAGGATCAGGAAAACCAAGCCTGCCAGATACATCGGGAGCGCGCCCCACTTGATCCAGCGATAATCGATCAAGCTGGTGATCATGAAGGCCACGAAACCAAAAGCGACCCAGTTGGCCTGTTTCCGCCAGAAATCGGCGGCGACGCTTTCCCGCATGTAAGTCGCGCTGTAAACAGCAATGACGCCGAAAATTGCCAGCGCCAGCATATTGACGAGAAGAAGCCAGTTGAGCCCGAGAAGTTTTCGAAGAAACGGAGTCATGAAGGTGGCAAATTTTACCCGGGTCTTGTCTGGTGGGGCGCAGACGCGATCGGAATATAATCACAAACGGCTGATGGTAAATCTCAGTGAGGCCCGGAGTGTTACTAAATTCACCAGGCGGAAAGAGAAAGGTATGATTTCGCTCATTCAAATAGCTCAAAATCGGGCCATTTTGGCGCTATTGCGGGAACGCGAATAACCTTAATAACCTGTCGAGGAATGCTTTACGATAAAATACAAAGTTAGTTGATTCCATTTCTTGTCAGGAGTTGCGAGAGGCTTAAATTATTCGTTAGGCATCTCCCGCAAAGCCATGGCGACGAAGAAAACCAAACGAAAACTGGCGCACTCGCGGCTCCCGATGCAGCGGCAGTTGAATCTCGAGCACGAGGGCCGTTGCTTCGATCTGCGCGAGATTTTCGATCGCTTGAATACGCGCTACTTCCGCCGGCGGCTCCGCGGTTACAAAGTTGTTTGGGGCCAGCGACGGAAGCGACGGCCGAAAGAATATTTCGTCTTCGGCACGATCCAGGAAGAAGATCGCGTGATTCGGATTAACCCGCGACTCGACCAGGATTTCGTCCCGCTCTGGTTCATCGAGTACGTGCTTTATCACGAGATGTTGCACTCGGTTGTTCCGGATGAATTCGATGCCAGCGGGCGGCGCCGCGTGCACACCGAAGAATTTAACCGGCGCGAACGCGAATATCCGAGTTATCGCCGGGCGCGCCGTTGGGAAGACGAAAATCTCGCGCGCTTTCTGCGCTAACAGCGGTTTTCAAAAATCCTGTAGCGGCGGTTTGTGACCGCCGAATCGTGGTCCGCTCCCCAGGCAAGCACGGCGGTCATAGACCGCCGCTACAGCGCCAAAATTGACTTTTGAAACTACTTCTAGTCTCTCATACAGCGCGAGCCCTGCTGACCTGTCCGAAATTTGCGGAGCCTAGAGGGTGGGATGAATTTTAGCCGTCAGCGCAGAGTTCTTTTGGTCAAGACTGAGTCAACCCGCGTCAGCTTAGGCTTGGGAAGCAAAGTCGGCCGGGCGGCGTCATCCTGAGTCGCGCAGACGACGAAGGATCCCGCACTGGGAACTGAGACGCTCTTACTCCAGCGATGGGATTAGCCAGCATGTGCGAGATCCTTCGGCGCGCTGTGCGGCCTCAGGATGACGCGCGCCTAAAAGTTCATGACACCTTTTAGCGCCGCTCCAGAGCGCTCTGCCCCGAAGGCAAATCAAACAGCGAGGGTGTCGTTGCTACGTTCTTTTTGATTAGGTACCAAAGCGTTGTCGCGAGCAGGAGGGAGACCAACTTCGCGCGCCAATTCTTCAGAATCCGTTTCTTCATAAGGGCCTTGCAGTAACAGTTCGCTGATCCGCTTCCGGAAACTTTCCGGAGTAAAATTGCGCTCGATTCGGCGCCGATGACAAATCGAAATTCCGCCCGTCTCCTCGGATACGATTACGGCGATGGCATCTGATTCCTCCGTGATCCCGAGACCCGCCCGGTGGCGCAGGCCCAGACTGCGGTCCAAGGTCTCGCGCTGGCTGACCGGGAAGATGCACGCGGCGGCGGCAATGCGGCCGTTGCGCAGAACGACTCCTCCGTCGTGCAACGCGCTCTTCGGATGAAAAAGCGTCAGCATTAATTCGACCGAGAAAACCGAGTCGAGTGCAACCCCCGTTTCCTCATATACCCGAATGGAAGTATCACGCTCGATCGCGATCAGAGCGCCGAATTGCTTGTTCGCCAATTGCGAGACGGCCTCCGCGATATCGTGCACAGTCTCACGTTTTTCGCTCGTTAGGGAAAAAATCGGATGTCCACCCAGGGCCGCGAGGCCGCGCCGCAATTCCGGTTGAAAAATAACCACCAGCGCCACCGCCAGAAAAACGGAAAAACTCCGCACGATCCATCCGATCACGGTGAGGTTCAGCAACTGCGAAATCAGGGTGAGCGTGAGAAAGACAATCGCGAGCCCGGTCAGGACCTTGGCCCCACGGGTTCCGCGAAAGTAGAGGTAGCCGTAGTAGATTCCGACGCTCAGAAGCAGAATCTCGAAAAGCCCGCGCCATTTCTCGAGCCAGAGCTGGAGGAGTTGCTGCATCATGGCGTGGGAGCGATCACGGCTTCCGCCGTCCGGAGCGCGGCCGCATTTGGTTTCACGTCGTGCACTCGGATCACATTGGCGCCGCGTTCGCGCAGCAGCGCAGTCAAGGCGGTGGTGGGGGCGGCGCGGTCGGCTATTTCCGGTGAACCGATGATCTTCCCGAGGAACGATTTCCGCGAAACGCCTACCACCAGTGGACGATCGAAAATGCGAAGCGCGCCAAGGTTGCGCAGCAGCTCAAGATTATGCTGCGAGGTCTTTCCGAACCCGATTCCCGGATCGAACGCAATCGCCATGGAGTCGATGCCGCATTCTAGGGCGCGCTCATATTGTTGTCGAAAAAAATCCCGCACTTCCGCGACGACATCGGCGTAGCGCGGATCGGTTTGCATGGTGCGTGGCGTTCCCTGCATGTGCATGATGATGAATCCGGCGCCGCGCTCAGCCGCGAGCGGCATCATCCGTGGATCACCTCTGCCCCCGGTGATGTCGTTAATAATCTGCGCCCCCGCCTCCAACGCGCGCCCAGCCACTTCCGCTTTTGCGGTATCGATGGAAATCCGCGTCGTAATTTTAGCCGACCGCAGTTGCTCGATCACCGGCAAGACTCGCCGGAGCTCCTCAGCTTCTCCCAACGCGTCCGCCCCGGGCCGGGTCGATTCGCCGCCCACATCGATGATCTGCGCGCCCTCCGCCGCCATCCGCTCGCCCTGTTTCGCCGCCGCCTCTTCCTCGAAGAACTGGCCGCCATCCGAAAATGAATCCGGCGTCACATTCAAAACCCCCAT
>JBDUAE010000354.1:0-2631 GCA_040004805.1 Chthoniobacterales bacterium
CCGCCGGTCGCGCGGACAGTCGGCGCAATCTCATTTCTCTTAATCCGCTCCTGCGCGCGCACGGCGCGGCGGAAATCGATCGCACCTTACGACACGAGCTCGCGCATATCCTGGCACACTTCCGTTCCGGCCGGCGCCGCATCAATCCGCACGGACACGAGTGGCGCCGGGCTTGTTCGGATCTCGGGATCGCGGATGAACAGCGTTGCCACACCTTGCCGTTTCCAGTCCGAAAACAACGGCGGCCGTTCCTTTACCGCTGCCCGGCGTGCCACCGCGAATTCCCGCGCGTGCGTAGAATTCGGCGAGCCCTAGCGTGCTTACCCTGCTGCCGGCAACACAACGGCGGGCGTTACGGAGAGGCTTTTCGGCTACGACTCGTGCGGCCGAAAGGAGCTTAATCTAGATCGGTGCTCTCGCCTTTTTTTGCCGTCAGGCCGCGGAGCTTCGCCTGGATAAATAGATCGATCTCGCCGTCCATCACTCCCGGCACGTCGCTCGTTTCCGCGCCGGTGCGGTGATCCTTTACCATTTGATACGGTTGAAATACGTACGAGCGAATCTGGCTGCCCCAAGCGACATCGCCTTTTTCACCATATTGGCGATCGATCTCCGCGCGCTTTTTGTCCTGCTCGATCTCGTAGAGTTTTGCCTTCAACATCTTCATCGCCAGCTCACGGTTCCGTCCCTGGCTGCGCTCCGCCTGGCACGCCACCACGACGCCGCTCGGCTTGTGCACGATCCGCACCGCGGTCTCGACTTTGTTCACGTTCTGACCGCCTTTTCCGCCCGCTCGAAAAGTGTCGATGTCGAGATCGGCCGGATTGATCTCGATTGGCGCCGAGTCGGCTATTTCCGGCACGACATCGACGCTGGCAAAGGAAGTGTGACGTCGTTTATTCGAATCGAAGGGCGAAATGCGCACGAGCCGATGGACACCAAGTTCGGTGCTGAGGTAGCCGTAGGCGTACTCGCCACTTACGAAAAACGTGGCGGACTTGATGCCCACTTCGTCACCGGTCTGAATATCGATGGTTTGCGACTTGAAACCGCTGCGTTCGATCCAGCGTTGATACATGCGCCGGAGCATGTCCGCCCAATCGCATGACTCCGTGCCGCCCGCGCCGGAGTGGATCGTGAGGAATGCATTCGAGCGATCGTTCGGGCCGGAGAGAAATTGCCGGAGTTCAAATTCCTCCAGCTTACGAATTAGTCGCGCGTGTTCGGTTCCAATTTCCTGTTCAGCGCTATGGCGTTGTGCCGGGTTTTCCTCCTCGGCCGCAAGCTGCTGGAGCGCCTCAAAATCGTCTGTCTCGCGCTCAAGTTCGTGGAAGGGATTGATCAGCGAACGCAGGCGCGAAACTTCCTCGACGTCGCCCTGCGCGCGCTCCCGATTCGACCAAAAATCCGGCGCCGCCATCCGCGCCTCGAGTTCACCTAACTGTTCTTGGAGCGTGGCGACGTCAAAGAAACCTCCGCAGTTCGCCGAGACGTGATTTTAATTCCGCCGCATCAACTGTCTGCTCATCGCTCGCCATGGCGGGAACATAGCGGCCGGCGGGAACGATTCCAGCGCAGCTTGATCGAGCTATTTTCGCTTCGCCGGCGGTGGCGATTCAAGGCGGAAAATGGTTTCGCCTTCTTTCATGAGCTCGAGGTGATCACGCGCGATGGTCTCGAGATAAACTGGATCGGTGAGAAGCAGATTCACTTCCCGGGTCTGCCGCGCGAGAAACATTTTCTGCTCGGTTACCTGTGTCTGGAGTCGATCAATCTCGCTTCGACTCTGCGCAAGTCGCTTCCGCTGCGGGAGAAAGAGACTAACGACAATGAGAATAGCGGCGAGCGCGAGTAAGACGCGGAGCACGCGGTTAAGCTGCTGCCAGACCGAGGCTTCGCGACGCGCCTTGAAATCGCCGTAGCCGGAATGATCCACTAGCGCATCTTACCGCCGTAGACGGCCTTGTCACCAAGTTCCTCCGCGATGCGCAGGAGTTGGTTATACTTCGCGACGCGGTCAGTCCGGCAAAGCGAACCAGTCTTGATCTGACCGGCGTTCGTCGCCACCGCGATGTCGGCTATTGTCGTGTCCTCGGTCTCACCAGAGCGATGACTAATCACCGCGGTGTAGTTGTTTTCGGTCGCGAGGCGGACCGTGTCAAAAGTCTCGGTCAGCGTACCGATCTGGTTCACTTTCACCAGAATGGAATTGGCCACGCCCTGATCTATTCCCTTCTGCAGGAACTTTACATTAGTCACGAAAAGGTCGTCGCCCACCAGTTGGATTTTTTTGCCTAACCGATCGGTCATCTTTTTCCAGCCGGCCCAATCATTCTCCGCGCAACCGTCTTCGATGGAAATAATCGGAAACCGATTGGCCAAGCTTTCATAGAGGTCGATCAACTCGTCCGCGCTCCGTTTCGAGCCATCCGACTTCTTGAAGACGTAGGCACCCGCCTCCTTGTCGTAGAATTCGGACGCCGCCGGATCGAGCGCGACAAAAATCTGTTCCCCAAATTTGTAGCCGGCCTTCGTCACCGCGGTGGCAATGCATTCCAAGGCGTCCTCCGCGGACTTCAAGTTCGGGGCGAAGCCACCCTCATCCCCAATCGCGGTGGAAAGACCGCGATC
>JBDUAE010000355.1:0-2625 GCA_040004805.1 Chthoniobacterales bacterium
GCCTGCAACAGGCAAACCACGGTAGCTTCACCGTGCGCGCGACGATATTCGAGCGCGCCGGCAAAGGCGGGAACATGCGGGAAATTCCTTTTCTCGGTCAGGAAACTCGTCACCTCCACATCCGGATTCACGCCGTCTTCCAGCTTTCGGTAGAGCTTTAGGAAAAATTTATTCTCGTAGAGAATCGACGAATTGCTCTGTTCCGCGGTCAGCACTTGCGAGGAAGGAATCGCCGTCTCGCCCGCGAGCGCGGAACCGGGGAAACCTAGGAGTTCGCCCGCCTGCCCGCGGCAGCTCGAGCGTTCCATGATCGAACGAAAAAGCTCGGCGCGGAACGCAGCGTCCCATAACGCGTCGTGCAAAATCGCCTCCTCAGTGCCAGCGAAACGCGCCAGCACCGCTTGCGGCGCCGCCTGCGCGATATTATGGGCCGCTTCTCCGAGCGCGATCTGCACCGGCAGCGCATACGTCTCGGGATTGCCATCCACATACGTGACCTCCACGAACCAGAACTGCGCGCCACTCTCTTTCATCGCGATTTGCTCGCCGATGCGCATCCCACGGATCGCGCGCGCCTTCGCGCCAAACCAGCGGCAGCGGCGAATGAAATCCGGCAGGATTTCGCGCTCGAAGGCACTCCGCATCTGATCCTTCAACAGACTCGCAAACACGGGAGCAGTGTTTAACGTCGGCACCACTCGCTCTTGCAACGCGCGCGATGCCTCCGCCTGCGGACGCAGCACAAACCAGAAGTGATTGTGTGGCCCGAGCGTAATCGGATAAGGCGTTTCCTTGATCGCCGGAAAGAGATTTTGGCTGAAAACCTCCATCAGCGAAGAACCGGCGAAGCGCGTGAGATCGAGTTCGACCGCCTGCGAGTAACGCGAAAGATTCGCGATCACGAGAACGGTTTCCCCCTCGTGCTCGCGGAGAAAGGCGAGGACCTTCGAGTTTTCCGGGTGCAAAAATTCCAGCGACCCGCGCGAGAAGGCCTTGAAATTTTTCCGCATCGCGATCACGCGTCGCATCCACCAGAGCAACGACGAAAGGTTCTTTTGCTGATTTTCGACGTTGACCGCCTCGTAGTGGTACTCCGGATCAATCGTGATCGGGAGGTAAAGCTGCTGCGCATTCGCTTTCGAAAAGCCCGCATTGCGATCGGGACTCCACTGCATCGGCGTGCGCACTCCGTTTCGGTCACCAAGATAGAAATTATCTCCCATCCCGATCTCGTCGCCGTAGTAAAGCACCGGCGTCCCCGGCATCGAAAACAAGAGAATATTCAAGAGCTCGACCTTGCGTCGGCTGTTCGCGAGTAAAGGCGCCAGGCGCCGCCGAATCCCTAGATTAATCCGCGCGGTCTTGTCGCTCGCATAAACGCGCCACATGTAATCGCGCTCCTCGTCCGTCACCATCTCCAGCGTCAGCTCATCATGGTTCCGCAAGAACATCGCCCACTGGCACGTCTCCGGAATTGCCGGCGTCTGCTCCATGATATCGATGATCGGAAACCGATCCTCCATCTGCAGCGACATGAACATCCGCGGCATGAGCGGGAAGTGAAAATTCATGTGCGACTCATCGCCCTTGCCAAAATAGGCGACAGCGTCTTCCGGCCACTGATTCGCTTCCGCCAGAAGCATGCGACCGGGAAATTTCGCGTCCACATGCGCGCGCAACTTCACCAAATACTCATGCGTCTGTGGCAAATTCTCGCAGCTCGTCCCTTCGCGCTCGTAGAGATAGGGCACCGCATCCAATCGCAAACCGTCGACGCCCATTTCCAGCCAGAAATCCAACACCTTCTCGACCGCTTCGTGGACCGCGAGGTTATCGAAATTCAGATCGGGTTGGTGTGAGTAGAAGCGGTGCCAATAGTAAGCTTTCGCCACCGGATCCCACGACCAATTTGAAGTCTCGAAATCTTTAAAAATAATCCGCGCGCCTTGGTATTTTTCCGGCGTGTCGCTCCAGACATAAAACTCGCGCTCCGGCGAGCCCGGCGCCGCCCGACGCGATTTCTGGAACCACGGATTTTGATCGGAGGAATGATTGATCACCAGTTCAGTGATCACCCGCAAGCCGCGCTCGTGTGCCGCCGCGAGAAAGTCTTTGAAATCCTGCAGTGTGCCGTAGTTCGGATTGACGCCGTAATAGTCCGCGATGTCATAGCCGTCATCGCGCAGTGGAGAAGGGTAGAAGGGCAGAATCCAGATCGCGGTTACGCCCAGCTCCTGGAGATAATCAAGCTTCTCGATCAGCCCGCGGAAATCGCCAATCCCGTCGCCATTGCCATCGTGGAAAGTCTTGACGTGCAGCTCGTAAATGACCGCGTCTTTATACCAAAGCGGATCAACGGGGAGCGTGTCAGCGTCAGAACCGGGCATGGGCTAACACTTGGCGCACAATGCTGGGATGCGCAATTCACCGAAGAAGAACACAAAATTTCGAATGAAATTTGGCAAATCCAGCAGTAAAAATAATCTTCCGCTGAACATTTCACTGTTCGGCAGGCGCCATCTGACGGCTAATTCGCGGAGGAGATGGATGAAGGTTTCACCCGCGGTCGGGGGCGACACCGCATAGTCGCATTCCCGCCCAGACAGCGGCGAAACCGCACAGCAC
>JBDUAE010000356.1:0-2616 GCA_040004805.1 Chthoniobacterales bacterium
GGCTCGCATAGTCTGGCTCATGCATTTTCGGGTCGGCCTCTTTTTGGCTACTTTGATCGCGAGCGCCGCACTCAGCTGCGCCGCCGAACCCGCCGCACTCACGCCGGAGCAAATCGCGGGCGCGTTCAAAACCGATACGGTGACGATCCCAACGCCGGGCGAGTTGTTCGCCGCGCTCGGTAAGCAGGGAAAACCGAATTGGGCCGGCCAATATCGCGCGCCCCTGCCGATGACCTACAGCAATCGAGCGCAGATCGCGCTCAATCTTGGCGGCTTGATTGCGGATGGTTTTATCGCGGTCGAGGCGCAGGATAGCCAGCAGGTTAAGAATACCGGCGCTGATATTATCAAGCTGGCGAAGGCACTGGGTGTGAGCGAGAACGTGCTTAGCCGCGGCAAGAGCATCAACGAATTTGCCGAGAACGGTCAGTGGGACGCGCTCCAGGAAGAACTCGAGGCGACGCAAAATGAAGTGAAGAGTTCGATGCAATCGAACAGCGATCAGGATTTCGTCATCCTCGTTAGTCTGGGCGGATGGATTCGCGGAACGCAAGTGGTGAGCGGTTCGGTGATGCAGGGTTACAATGAGACGAGCGCGAAAACTCTGCGCCAGCCTGCGCTCGTCGGTTTCCTGCAAAGTAAGGTCAACGCGATGTCGCCGGCCTTGCGGAACGAGCCGCTGGTGCAAGCCGTCAGCGCACAGCTGTCCGAGATTCAAAAACTCGTCACCTTCGGAAAAGGCGGCACTCCCACGGTGGAGGAAGTCGGCCAGTTGCATGCGGCCGTGACGAAATTGATGGAAGAAATTCAGAAGAAGGTCGAAACGAAATGAACCTCCGCTGTCGCATCCTCTCTGCCGTCCTCCTGGTTTTAGCGCCACTCGTTAGCCGGGCGGAGGAATCCGATGCCCAAGTGGCGGCGCGGAACGTGGCTTTGGAACTCGCGGGAGCTTTTTCGAATGACGGCTTCAAGCTCCGCGACGGCCATTGGTCCGGCCCGATTAAGCAGGGCGACCAGGCCATCATCGCGGTCAATCTTTACGCTGGAAATGAGTATTGGTTTTCCGTGGGCGCGAATGAGGGGACGAAGAAAATAGCCGTCCAAGTCTACGACGAAAACGGCAAGCCGGTGACGACTGAAGAATACGCTGAGGACGACAAGGCCGCGGCCGGATATTCTCCGACAATCAGCGGGCAGTACTTCGTGGGGATCACGCCGGTGGAAAGTACCGCGAGCGCCTTCTCCCTCGTTTACTCCTATAAGTAGTGATGGCGCGTCTCGGTCGTTTTTCGCAGTGCGGCGCGGCCGTGGCCCTTCTCTCCGCCCTCGCTCTGGGCGCTTGCGCGTCCCGGGGAAAAGGTTCGGCGGCAAAAACGGGTAACGGCAAAATGTTTGCCGTCATTTCCGATTCGACCTCGTTTTACCGCTACGGACCGCAGCAGGGCAATGGCCCCGATCAAACGTTGCCCAAGGACACCCTGCTGACGTTGATTCGCCCTTCCTTTGGCTACAGCAAAGTCCAACTCGTCGTCGGGGGGAACGAGGGCTACGTCTCCAGCGAAGACATCAAGCCGGCTCCGCCTACCCTGCTCGCCGCACTCAATCCGCCCCCGCCGAAACCGGACGAGCGGGAACATTTCGACACGCAGTCCAATGAGCCGCCGCCGCCCGAGACCTTGCCGGATCCGGATTTGCCGCCCGCCTCGACCGTGCCCCTGCCGGAACCGTAACGAGTTGCCCATTCGCGGGATTTTTTTGGCAAGCTGCCTGCCATGATCGCCAAGCAGGTCTTTTATAGCGGCTCGGTGCAGGGCGTCGGCTTTCGTTACACCGTGAAGCAGATCGCGAAAGGTTTTTCGATCACCGGTTGGGTGAAAAATTTAGCCGACAGCCGGGTTGAGATGCAGATCGCGGGCGAGCCAGAGGAAGTCGCGGAATTTCTAATCGCGATCACGCAGAGCGAATTGCGCGCCCACATCCGCGAGACCTCCGAGAATGCGCTCACGACGCTGCCGGATGTCCGCAGTTTCGAGATTCGACATGGCTGAGGCTGCGGTCAACGTCACGGCGGTTTCGAAAACCTTTCCGCTGCCCTTCCAGCGCCGGTCGATTGTCGCTGTGCGCGACCTGAATCTAACCGTCGCGCCGGGCCAAATCTACGGACTGCTCGGCCCGAACGGCTCCGGCAAAAGCACCACGCTCAAGATTATTCTTGGTCTCGTCTCGCCGACGCGCGGCTGCGTGAAAATCTTTGGCCGCGATAGCCGGGACGTCGCCAGTCGGGAAGCCATCGGTTTCCTGCCGGAGAGTCCATATTTTCACAAATACCTGACCGGCGCCGAGACCCTCCGTTTTTTCGGAAGACTCTCCGGCTGGAGCGGCGCGAAGTTGCGCGAACGCGTCGACGAATTGCTCGACCGCGTCGGCCTGACAGAGGCGCGCGACCGTCGGCTCGCCACCTATTCGAAAGGCATGTTGCAGCGGATCGGGCTTGCCCAGGCGCTGATCCACGAACCGCAGTTAGTAGTGCTGGACGAGCCGACCGCCGGGGTCGATCCCGCCGGCTCGCGCGCGATCCACGACATCCTGCTGGATTTGAAACGCCGCGGCATCACC
>JBDUAE010000357.1:0-2616 GCA_040004805.1 Chthoniobacterales bacterium
GCTTCCTGCAAATCCTGCCGGTATTGCACCGCGAGCGCAGTGGCGCGGTCGAGAGTGAGTGGCAGAGCGACATCGAGATCCTGCGACACCGCGATCGGCGTCCTTGTCGGCACGCCGCGCAGTGCATTTAGTCGCGCCTGCGCCGTTGCGCGCAACTGCACCAGTTCGAGCAGTCGCTTCTCGATCTCGGCGGAGGAAAGCTGTGCCTTGAGCACGTCCTGTTGTGGTACCGTCCCGGCCTCATATCGGGAGCGCGCGGATTCGAAGTTCTGCCGATAAAGGTCGACCTGTTCGCGCAAGATCCGGCGCGTCTCGTCCACCCGATAGAGATCGTAGTACGCAAGCTTCGTGCGCATGATCAGCTCGCGCGCCAGGGTCTGATATTGCCAGAAGGATTGGAGCGCTTCCTGCCGCGAGCGTTTCGCGGCTAACGAGAGCTTTCCAGGAAAAGGGATCTTTTGGGAAAGACCGAGCCGCTGGTTTTGCGCGCCGACGCGCGTTTCCACATTGTCGAAAAAATAGCCGTAGCTGAGCATCGGATCGGGCAGCGATCCGGCGATCTTCGGCCGCTCCTGCAGCGCTTCCCATTTCAAGCGGGCCGCGTGAAGCGAGGGATTGTTTTGGCACACCTCGCGGACGAGCGCATCGACCGGCTCGGCGTTCAGCGAAGCGGTGAGGAGTAGACTGCAAAAAAGAAAGAGTTTGGATTTCATAGGATTCGGGATGCATGGACACGTGTGTCCAAGTGGAGTGCCGGGAAAACGGCACAATGCGCCTATCAGCGCTCCCGAATCAGATGAGTTGGATGCAGTTCTGCGCCAGCGGAGGCGGCGCATGAGCGCGGAGGAAATTCCGCGCGGAATCCCAGCGAGGCAGCGCCCGCGCTGCCAGCGGCGGCGTAGTCACCGATGTCGAAATGACCACAGGGAGCATGTTGGCGTTGAAAGTCACGACCGCGACGATCGGCTCCGAAGGCGCACGCCCGGTACGGACGCAGCACGCCATCTTCGCGCAGCAGCCAGGGCAGGCCACCGCTTGAGCGGCCGCCGGCATGGAGCACGAAACCGGTGTAGCCAGCAGTGGTTGAGTCGCGGTGGCGAGCATCAACAGCAAAGTGACGAAGGCATGCTTCATGAACGCACGCTATATAACATCAAGAGAGCCAGGCGTCGAACGCGCACCCAGAGCAGGGTCATGGGGAATGGCTACAACGTCCCCGCGCCAGCACCAACTCAGCCAACATCGGGCCGGCTAAAGAAGCGCAGCTCCCGGTCGAACGCCCGCACGGCCGCTTCCCCGCGAATAAAGAAAAACGACATCGAATCCACGTCGTCACCGGTCTTGGTGAACACCGTCAGCTCGGCCGCCGCCATCTGATCATAGACATCCGCGATTAGCCCCGCCTCATCGATGATGACCAGCGGCGCCGCCGCGGCCGTGGCGTGAGCCACCGCCATCCCCTCGCGCTCCAGTTGCGCCAGCGCACGCAGGATTTTCTTGTCCCAAGAGCGCTCGATCGAAATTAAAAAGAGATCCTGCGGCAGATAGCCCAGCGGTTCCCAGGCATCGGGGTTAGCCGGCTCCGTCATGGGAGAAAAAGCGAAAAGCGGATAGAACTCCCCGCGGATCGCTCTTTGCGTCTGCATACTGGCATCGAGCGCATTTTCCAGGTCATCGACCCAATCCGTGGAGGCAGCGAGCGGGAAGACCGAGATCGTTTTCATTTGGCCATCTTACTAAAACCAGGCGGCGTCTGACAAAGCAGAACGAACCTAGCCGGCCGAAAATGTAGCCGCCTCATTGATGCTCGCTTGTCCCCAAGCGAAGCACCGCTACCCTGCGCGGCTTTGCCGTCTACCCAGCGCGACCCTCACGCTGGGTGCAGTCGAGGCGCTTCCCCGCGAAGAACACGTCGACAGAGCGACGTGGCTACATTTACCATCCCGACCGATCATGTCATCCGATCGTGCTCGCGACTTTCCGGACCGTCCGCCGCGTCTGGAACGTCTCTTCTCGTCCACCCACCCTTTCTATTTCGTTACCTTTAACACTTACCAGCGCCAGCTCCTTTTGGCGCGACCGGAAATCCACGACACTTTCCGCGTTATTTGTTTTTGGGCCGAAGAATATAACGTAGCCGTCGGGCGTTACGTAATCATGCCGGATCACATCCATCTCTTCATTGTCCTGCCTCCCACGGGCACGACACTTCCAGCGTGGATGCAAATGCTGCGGTCGGTGCTCGGCAAAACGCTACTCCGGCTGGGCGTTCAGAAGCCGCATTGGCAGGAAGGATTTTTCGATCACGTTTTGCGTCACGCCGAAAGCTATGCCGAAAAGTGGGAATACGTCCGGATGAATCCGGTCCGGGCCAGCTTAAGCAGCACCGCGGAATCATGGCCCTACCAAGGCGAGATCACCAGCATCCGGTTTTGAGGACGGGCTGGTGAAAAACACGTCGACAGAGCGCCACGGACTCCCTGCCCTGATTCCCAAGTCACCCGCGTCCTGTGTGGCTACAACGAAGAAGCGTGGCCGCGCTTCGCTGGCAGATGTAGCCGCCTCATTGATGCTCGCTTGTCCCCAAGCGAAGCACCGCTACCCGGCGCGGCTTTG
>JBDUAE010000358.1:0-2614 GCA_040004805.1 Chthoniobacterales bacterium
GACCACGCTTTCGGGGTCAAGATTACCGAGCCGAAGTCCTACGCCGGAACGCCCGAGTTTTTCCTCGTGGCGGATGATGTGGTGCGTGTCGGCGGTTATTTCCACGACCGAGTGGCGACCAAGGTGCACGAGTTTAACGACACTCGATATCGCCGCATCGAATACTGGCTGGACGCCACGACCAAATTCCGCGAGTTCATGCCCGCGCATTTGCTGCTCGATCCCGACGACGGCCAGACTACTGATGCCAATATCAAAGTGACCGGTGCAAAAGTGCGCACGTGGGTGAAAAGCTCCGCGCCGCCACCTGCGCCGGATGTGCTCTACGTCGTTCCGACTTTTGGCTGGGTGCGCTCTGGCGCGGGGAGCGATCGCAGTAGTTGGCGCCGCGGAGGTGGGTTGCGCGTTTATCTTAATGGCCCGTGGAACGTCTCCGGTTATGGCGAAATGCTCGGCGTCGTCCTGCCGCCGGCGAATTTTTCCGGTAATCCCGACACGCTGCCCGAAAAATATCCGCTCAAGAATTTCGTCACGCAGTGGGGCAACGATCCGATTTGGCTAAGCCCGTTTGTGCCTGGCATCGCTCCCAAACGAGCCAACTTTGCGTTGGCCCGCAACGCGCCCGATCCGGACGGGAAATGGCTCCCTTCCTTCGCGCCTGCCACCGAGGCCGATCAACCACCGGGCGCGTTTGCCGTCACCGCGCGTTCGCTCCCCGATCTGCCAGGCACGGCCTCGACCGTCGAGGTCGCGCCGCATGATGTCTTTTTCGACGACGAGCGAAAGCTCTGGTATTGCGACATCGAACTCAGTTGGGGCGCAGCTTATTATCCATTCATTCGCCTGGCGCTGGCGCGTTATCAGCCGGCCTCGCTCGAGGGCGCGCATCTCTCGCACATCGTGCTCGCCGACTTCATGCCCCTCCTGCCGGATCGCTGGCTGAACGTCACGCAAACGCGGGAGCCGCGCACTCGGCACGTGCGCGTTTTCGGCCACACCTATTCGAATTCCAGTTCCCACCTCGAAGCGCAGACAGCACCGGCCATGAGCGTTCGTTTGCTCGACGGCACCATCCTGAATCTCCAGGCGCCCAAAGTCGCCTCGTCCAGCGTGATCGAAGTTTGGGTGGAACGTTTCGACCCTGCGCGCGGCGAGGATTTCGGATGGCAGCGTGAGCCGGATGCGATCGTGCAGAACGGTGCTGGCGTCTCGTTAGGCAAAACGCTGCCGGTGCGCGCAGCCCCTTCCGTAAGGCATCAAGTTCGCGCCCGGGAATTACTGCGCGCACGCGAGTACGCGGCTCTGCTCGACGAGCGCTTGATCGACAGGATTTTTGTTACACCAACGCTCTGGGACGGCAGCGTCACGCTTCCCCAGGCGCCCGCGCCCGGCACGCGCTACCGCCTCGCCATCGCCGAGTTCGAAGAGTATCTCGTGGATGACGATCGCCCCTACGATGCGATCCCGACGAAGAAAGACCGCCGATTAGTTTTCCTCGAATACGTCGAGTTGACGTGACGGTTGTCCCAGCAGGCGCAGGAAAAGTATAAGCGTGCCTGAGGACAGGAGGAGGCCATTGTCGTCTGGATTGCGTGTGTGCTTCCCCCAGTTCGCCTAAAGGTAGAAAGGCTAAGTTGATCGTCGCGACCCGCGATCTCTTCATTGCGCTTGAGCATACACGAGCAGTTTCGACTCCAAGGCTGGAGACCAGCGTGCCTGCACCCGGCCTGGCTCCTCGATGTTCCTTGCTATCACGCCAAAGGATTAGGAACGCGCACACGCAAGGCGCCGAGACGAAGCCGGTAGTGTAACGGCGCCGACATCATTTCTACTTCACCATCGAGCGATACCGGAACCAATGAAGGCTCGATTTCCAGGTGTGCTTCGCGAACGCAAATCATTTCGAAATCGTGTGTTTCCCCAGCCTTTCTCCGAAGCATCCTGAAGCCGAGACGCAAAATGCCGGCCGGGCTCAGCGGCTTGGGCAGATAGATTGCGAGGTTGTGCGCGTCGATGCATTCCCGGCCGCGAAGATGGAAGTAATCGAGTTCTTCCGGATTGTTGCAGACAAAGACGAATCGGCTGCGAAATACCTGTTCTCCGTCATTAGTCGTTAGGCGGATCGTCATGATGTTGCCCCAGCGCATGAGCGCAGTCGCCCCGCTGATGAGCGCGATGAACCGGCTTCGTCCGAAACGGCGAAACATTTTCTCGCGGTGCCGCAAGGCGAGCGGATAAAGGCCGACGCTGGACCTGCTCAGGAAAGTGCGGCCGTTTACTTCGCCGACGTTGATTTCGGCGACCCGCCCGTTCACCACAGTTTGAACCGCCGCCTTGAGATCCAGCGGAATGCCAAATCGCTTGGCGAACAAATTGAATGTCCCGAGCGGAAGCACGCCCAGTATCTTGCCGGTTCCGCTCAACACCGAAGCAACCGCATCGATTGTCCCGTCGCCGCCCGCTGCGACGATCACGTGGGCGGCGCTCCGCACACCTTCCTGCGCCAATGCGGTGATTTCGCCGCCATTCCGGGCGACGAGGAGGCGCGCAGTGATCCCGTGCGAGCGAAAGAACTCCGCGATTTGAAGTTGAGTTTCGTCCCGGTGGTGGCCCG
>JBDUAE010000066.1:0-8733 GCA_040004805.1 Chthoniobacterales bacterium
CCATCTCCTCCACCATGTCTCCACACTGCGGGATATGACAGCGCCACACGCGGCTGGGTTACAAAAATATTGGCGAAGCCTAATCGTCCTCGTTCCTCTTCATCCTCGCCGCCGATCCCACGAAGGAGAATTTGAGGACGAGGAGGAGAACGCGGACGACTGGAAATCGCGAGATGACGATATTTTTTGTAACCGCGCCCCCAACTCGCCGGTCATTCTTCACAAGCAGCGGGTAGTCCGCTTCTCAGCAAAACAACAAACACCAACATGAATCGAAAATTACTGACACTGACAATCGCCGGCGCATTGGCGTTCGGCAGCGGCTCTCTTCTCCTCGCTAACGGGCCGGAAGGCGGCCATGGCCGACACGGTCACGGCGGCAAGATGGGGCTAAACATCGAACACCTGACGAAGAAACTTAACCTCACGCCGGAACAAGCGGCGCAGGTGACTCCGATCATCGACCAGGCCAAACCGCAGATTCAGGCCATCCATGAAGAGGCGATGAAGAAAACCCAAGCCATCCTCGCAGACACCATGGCGAAGGTCCGGCCGCTTCTGACCCCGGAGCAGCAGGCTACCTTCGACAAAATGAAGGCCGCACATGAGAAGATGCGCGAAGCGCGCGACGAGATGCGCGAAGCCGGCCAGGATTAAGTCCGACTTTTGTGGTAAGGAGGGAGCGGCGGTAATCGCAAGGTTGCCGCCGCTTTTCGTTTGGACGCGGTCGCGTTACACCGGCACCACGTCGGACTCGCGTTCGCGTTCCTGGCAAATCTGCTGCAGTTCGGTCTCCAATTTTCCGCGCCGTTCTTGCAAAGTTTGCAGGCGTAACTGCCAACGATGCATCTGGATGCTGAGCTGATTAATGTAACCCGTCACCTCGGTGCGCTGGGAATCGTTCTCCTTTAACTGATGTTGCAGTTCAGAGATGCGAAGCGCGGTGCCGGCAGCCGCTTCCAAGCCTGGATGGGGCACAGTCGTCTGTTTGCCGCAATTTTGGCAGGCAATAGTTATCCCTGCGGCCGCGGCATCGACCACAAAGGAAGCCGCGCAATGCATGCAGGCAAAGACAATGTCTCGGCTGGGCGGGGCCGGGGTGGCGGCAGTGCTTTCAGCTGTTGGCATCAGGAAAGCAAAAGCAAGAGACATACCGCACCGTGCGGAAATTGTGATCGCTCTCCGCAAAAAACGTCGCCCCTATTGGGTCGAGTCCGCAATTCTGTTTGTGGACGCGAATCGCTCCCGTTATGTATCGGGAATGTTCAGCCTCACCATGCTCGGGAGCGGGAGCGCGGGGAACGCGGCTCTGCTTGCGACCGACCATTGCCGGCTCCTGATCGATGGTGGCCTGAGCGCGCGGCAACTCGTCCTCCGCCTCGCGCTCTGCGGCGTAATGCCGGAGCAGCTCGATGGTGTTTTGCTCACGCACGAACACGGCGATCACATCTGCGGGTTGGAAGTTCTCTGCCGAAAATATCGGGTCCCGATCTACTGCAACGCGCTCACCGCGGAGGCGATTCGCATCGGGCCGCTGGCAGCACATCGGCACTGGCGTCTCTTCCGGACCGGGGCGGAATTTTCCATCTGCGACATCATCGTACAGACTTTCCCGGTGCCGCACGACGCCGTGGAGCCGGTCGGCTACGCTTTTCATCACGGCCAGGCCGGACTCGGGTTCATCACCGATCTCGGTTATGCAACAAAAATGCTGGTGGAGCGATTACGCGAAGTGCACACGCTCGTGATCGAGACCAACCACGACGAGAAACTGCTGCAAGCTTGCCCGCATCGACCGTGGCCGGTGAAACAGCGCATCATGTCGCGGCACGGCCATCTTTCCAACGCCGCCGCTGCAACCGTGATTGAGCAATTACTGCCGGGAAAAATCGAGCGCGTCGTGCTCGGGCATTTGAGCCGTGATTGCAACACCCCGGAACTGGCCCGGGATTCGGTCTTGGCCCTTTTGGAAAAGATGGGCCGGACCGAGGTGGAAGTTTTCTGCGCCGAACAACGCGAGATTAGCCGACGCTTCCAGATTGGTGCCAGCCGCAGCGGCGCCTTCCAACCGACCTTCGATCAGCTCTTTTTCGAGACGGCATCGATTCGCGCCGCCTGATCGTTCGCGGCTATGGAGAACGTCGCCGCCGTCATTCTTGCGGCAGGCAGTTCCACGCGCCTCGGGCAACCGAAGCAGTTCTTGGATTGGAATGGGGAAAGTTTGCTGCGACGCGCGGTCGGAGCGGCGAGCACGGCTGGCTGCGCGCCGGTCATCGTCGTCGCGGGCGCAACGCCAGAACGAATCGTGGCCGAGCTACATGGAACGTTAGCCGACATCGTTGCCAACTCCGAATGGGAGCGCGGGATGGGCCGCTCGATCCGCGCCGGGGTGCAACATCTCGTTAGTCTGGATAGATCAGGCGCCGCGCTCGTTCTGCTTACTTGCGACCAACCCTTTGTCGACGCCGCCGTCATTGGGGCGCTCATCCACGCCTGGCGGAAGAGCCAATCAACGATGGTTGCCTCCCGCTATGCGGGAACGCTAGGTGTGCCGGCGTTGTTCGACCGTTCTTGCTTCGCTGATTTGCTCGCGCTGCCGGATAAATCCGGGGCAAAAGCTCTTCTGCGCGCCCGCCCGTCGCAAGTGATCGACATTCCTTTCGAGGCGGGTGCGTTCGACATCGACACCCCTAACGATTACGCCCAGGCCAAAATCGCCGTCCATGGTTTGATCCCTCCAAGAAATGGCGCTGGAACCCCTTCGACGCCCTAACGACGAAGTTGCAACTCGCCGCCGCGAATGCGCTGGTAGCGGCATGCCGTTGCCGTCGCAAAAAATCCGGATCATCGCGGCATACCTTGTTCTTTGCCTCGTCTGGAGTTCAACCTGGCTCGTCATCAAGATCGGGTTGGATGATCTCCCGCCTATCTCTTTTGTCGCGCTGCGATTCCTGATCGCGTTCCTCGTCCTCGTTGCGGTCTCGCTCGGGCGAGCCCGTCTTCTCCCCAAATCACGCGCGGATTGGAGCCTCCTCGCCTTCACCGGCGTCCTCATGTTTGCCGTCAATTACGGCCTGCTTTTCTGGGGCGAAAAATATATCTCCTCCGGGCTGGCCGCGGTGCTGCAGGCGATGATCGTGATTTTTGGGATGTTCTTCGCTCATTTCCTCATCCCGAGTGAGCCACTCCGCTGGCCACGCGTCGCCGGGGCGCTCCTTTCCGGCGCGGGCGTCGGCCTGATCTGCGGTCGCCTGATGGGTAATGGCGGCATGCTCGCTTTCTGGGGCGGGCTCGGCGTTGTCCTCGGCGGTGCCGGAGCAGCTTTCTCGAATGTCCTCTTAAAACGCCGCGCCCTCGATCTCGCCCCGGCCATGATCGCCGGCTGGCAAATGCTCTTCGGCACCGTCCCCATGCTCTGGTTAGGCTGGGTCGTGGAGGGCAATCCGCTTCACTTCCACTGGACCCGGTCGGCTGTTCTTTGTCTGCTTTACCTCGCGGTGATCGGCTCCTCCCTCACCTTCCTTCTCCTCTATTGGCTTCTCCCCCGCATCCCGGTGAATAATCTGCAAAGCATCTCCCTCATCACTCCGCCCGGCGCAGTCGCGATCGGCTGGCTTCTCGGCGGCGAGACCTTCTCCCTTTGGTCCTTATTAGGCGGAGCGCTCGTCCTTGCCGGCGTCTGGTTGATCTTTCGCAAGGTCGAACCCCCGCTGAAACTCCGCGGACATGACAGCGCGCTGCCCGCGTGATATGCCAGCGTCGCGATGACGACGATCCAGCAGAGTGCGGGCGCGGTGCTCATGATCCGGCCGCACCGATTTTATCCAAATCCCGAGACAGCAGCCGACAACGCTTTCCAACAAGCCATCGCCGAAGGGGAAATGCCGGTAGTCTCGGCCGCGGCGCAACGGGAATTCGATGCGGCGGTTGCAACCTTGCGCGCGGCCGGCGTGACCGTGCACGTGGTCGACGATACCGTGACGCCGGAAAAGCCGGACGCTGTTTTCCCTAACAACTGGTTCTCCACCCACCACGATGGACGCGTGGCGCTTTACCCGATGCATTCCGCGGCGCGGCGCCGGGAACGCCGGCACGATGTGCTCGAGGTCTTGCGGTCGCATTATCAGATTACTGAAGTGATCGACTATTCGGAGGAGGAAAAAGACGACCGCGCCTTGGAGGGCACCGGTAGCCTCGTGCTCGATCACGTGAACAAGATTGCCTACGCCTCCCTCTCGCAGCGCACCCATCCGGAGGTGTTGCAGAAATTTTGCCGCGATTTCGGATACGAACCGGTGAAGTTCCGGAGCGAGAGCGCGCCGGGCACGCCCATCTATCATACCAACGTGATGATGTGTGTCGGCTCGGATTTCGCGCTGGTGGGCCTACAAAATATTCCCGATGAAGCAGAACGCACCGGCGTGCAAAACCTTCTGGAAGCAACCGGGCACGAAGTGATCGAACTGGCGCGCGCGCAGATTACCGAGTTCGCCGGGAACGCGCTCGAACTGCATCACGAGCAGGAGAAACTGCTCGTGCTCTCGGAACGCGCCGCCGCCTCGCTTACCCTCGCGCAACGGAGTGCGATTGCGCGATATGCGCGCTTGCTGCCACTGGCTTTGCCAACGATCGAACTAGCAGGCGGAAGCGCGCGCTGCATGCTCGCGACCATCCATCTCCCGCGCGAAAACTAATCCGCGTGGCCGCTCTGCGTGCAGCGGATCAGCGTGCCGGTCGATCCCTTTTTCCCTGCGACCGGCACGCCTCCCCCAAAATGACGGACGGGAGCGTCGGTATCATTTCCCCCGAATACCTTTGGCACGTCCCAATCGTCTCTTTTACTACGTATCGATTACGGCGTCTGGGTGCATGGTTCTCTGCGGGAACTCGTCGGCAATATCGCGACAAAAGTTCCAGTGAACTCCGCGGCGACGCGCTTTTCTTCCAGGACCTGCACGTGCAGCGTGAGCCGGGCCCGACTTTTCGTGCGGAGTGCCTCGCGAAATTCTTGCAGCAGGGTTGCTTCGGGCCGCGCGCAGATCGCCTGGATAACGTGCCGGATCGGGCGATAGAAACGAATCGCGCTCTCGCTGATTACCACTTCTGCCTTTTCCTCGCGAAGCTCGAGCCAAAGCAAACCATACGCAGCCAGCGTGGCGACGGCGTTAATGCTGCCGCCAAAGGCCGTGGCAAGGTGGTTAGAATTAGCCGACACCGGCGCTTCAATCACAAAGCCGGCCTCACCGCTGCGCACGACCCGCACCCCCATCGCGCGAGTGAGGGGGATGCGCTGGTGCAGGAATTTCTCTGCTTCCGCGAGTTCGTCGGCATCGTGCATGGCCGCAGCATCCGCCTTTCAAGCGCGTCAAAAAAACAAAAAATAACCGACAAGGTGAACGCTTAATTTTTCTCGACGCTCTGGCGACCGGGACTGGACTGCATCCGCGAAATGATAAAATTTGCGCTATTTGCGGAAATCGCTCGCGCAGATGGCATACCTCCTGCATACAAAGGCGCTGTGAAACGCTCCTGGCTTCTCCGCTTCCTCCTCCTGACCGGTCTCCTCGCGCCCGCGCTTGCCCTCCACGGCGAAGGTTTGGCCCGCTCTTCCAGCCGATTTTACTATCACACTGGATCCGATACGATCGGCTCAGCGCGAATCGTCCGGCGCTATTTCGTCCACAAAATTCATCCAGCAGCCACGGTCGATTCTCGAATCGACCCGCGTCTCCGCCGCGCCGCCAGCATCGCCGATGAACGCTCCAACGCGCATACTCGGGCGCGCTGCTGGCGTTACGTGAAAGAAGCCCTCCTCGCCGCGGGCGCGGTCAGCTCCTATCCGAAGACAAATTACGCGTGCCAGGCTGGAGAAGAACTCGCCCGCGATTATGGATTTAAGAAACTACCGATTCGCGATCCTTACGCCGCCCCGCTCGGTGCAGTGATTGTTTACGGCAAAGGTGCCGGTGGCGCGGGACATGTGGAACTCCGCACGCGCACCGGCTTCGCGAGTGATTACCACAGCAAAAACCGTTGCTATTATCCGGTGCTGGCGGTTTACGGGAAGTTCTCGTCCTAGGATTTTCCTGGGCGGTAGAACGCGTCCTTCTTACCGGACGAACGACAGAGCGGAGCCGCTACTCCGTTTTTCTGGCGTTGGTCGCGATCTTGGCGCTACCTAAGAAGGTGGCGTCTTCGTCTACGACGAGGCGGGGCGCTTCGATATCGCCTCGGAGCGTGCAACCCGAGTGCAGTTCACAGCGTTCTTCAGCGGTGACGTTGCCATCGATGGTGCCGAAGACGACCACGGAACGGGTCCGCACTTCCCCGATAATCCGCGCATTTTTGCCGACAGTGAGACGGCCACCAGAGGTGATCGTACCTTCCACTTCGCCATCGATCATGAGTTCGCTGGTGAATTTCACCGAGCCCTTGATCGAGACTCCGGCAGAAAGAACGCCAGACTGGGGCGCGGTCGCAGTCGCCGGCGCAGGCGCAGGCGCCGAAGGGGAAGGCCTCGGGACGGGCGGGGGCGCAGTTGGTTCAGTGCGAGGAGTAGAAGAAAACATCTGCATGTTGGTGGGCGGTCCTAAGGGTAAATTTCTGGCGATGCGACGTTTGCTGGCGTAAAACGCTGCCCTCGTTGCGGATGACAAAAGCCAGAATGGCTTATTGCGGCTCTGGCGAATAGCAAAATTTCGCGGAAGCCCAACATTTCTTCCAGAACGTCGATGGTAATCGAGAACGACACCGCGCCTGACCCTGGCCATCGCGTGGCTAATGAACGCTACGCCGCGGCGGCGTTGGCAAGGAAGCTGCCCCCACCGGTGCGCAAGACTGAGATCCGGCCTGCCGCGTTTTCGCAACGCTGCCGCTCGCGTGCGGCCTCGTTCTCGCCCAGCGATTGCGCTTGGTAAGGCGAACGGACTGGCTGTAGGCAGTTCGCCACCAATTGGTTGGCGAGGAAAGCGCGGTTGAGCGTCAAAGCCGAGGGATTGCGCTCCGCCTCCACCAGCGCGAGGTCGCGCGCGGCGATGTAGGCGTGAATCTCCGCGTTGGCTTGGGAAGCCGAGGTGGAGCTGCGGACCGCAGTGGTGCGAGTGACGGAACGCGTAACAATACGCGGCCGGAGAGTGAGAGCAGGGTTGAGGTGCATACCTCAACTGAAGCAGGTCTCATGCTCACACTCTCTTTTTGGCAGAATTTCGGCCGCAAGGCGCCATCTCGGCTTTTTAGCCGACACCGCCGCCGGTCTGGTCGCGCGATTCTAGCTACAGCCCTGGCTCGTCCCGCATTCCGTGCAGACTCCGCAGGCACCCGCACGGATTACCTTTTCGCTGCCACAATGCGAGCAAGTTATATCCATGAACATCCCGCCCAAAGCTGTCGCCACTCGCTCCGCGTGGGTATGTCCGGTCATGCGCAATTCTGGTCCGCCATCGTTCGAAACATGATTCGTGATCACATCGAGAATTTCCTTCTCCGCGGTCCGCTCGAGATCAGCCACCGGACGATTGATCGCCTTCTTTTCCATGTCGGGAATTTCCTTCATCGGCAATTCCGGTTGCGCGCGATGCGGCGCCGTCGCCTCTTTGTAGCCCTTGATGAATTGGCAACCGAGCCAGCGGAAAATGTAATCGGTAATGCTGGTGGCGTTGCGGATATCGGGGTTCTTCGTGAAGCCGCTCGGCTCAAAACGCTGGTAGGCAAATTTCTTCACCAGGCTTTCGAGCGGCACTCCATATTGCAAAGCGATCGAAGTGAGCGTGCCGACCGTGTCCATGAGACCGCCGATGGTGCTGCCTTCTTTCGACATCGTGACAAACAACTCGCCCGGCATCCCGTCCTCGAACAGTCCTACCGTGATGTATCCCTCGTGTCCCGCGATCTCGAACCGATGCGTCAGCGACATCCGGGTATCAGGCATGCGATGGCGTGCCGGTTTCCCACGCGCCGCGGTCAACTCTTCTTCTAGCTCCAGAATGCGCGCTTCTAATTCCGGTCGCTCCACCATGATATCGAGCGCTCCGGTGGCGCCACCCATGTCTTTGGTCTTGCGCGTGTTCAAGGGCGCGGAACGTTTCGAACCGTCACGGTAAATCGCGATTGCCTTCAAGCCGAGGCGCCAGCCCTCGACGTAGGTGTTCATGATTTCGTCGACCGTGGCCGTTTCCGGCATGTTCACAGTCTTCGAAATCGCGCCGCTCAGGAAAGGCTGCGCCGCCGCCATCATCCGGAGGTGACCCATGTAGCCTAACGAGCGTTCGCCTTTGAACGCTTTGAAGGCGCAATCGAAGATGGGGAGATGCTCCTGCTTCAGTCCGGAACGGATAGTGGTGAAACGCGGTTTACTCTCAGGCGTGTTTGAGCGCGTCGATTCCGTCATAAGCTGCCCGGGATCTGAGACGCCTGCTACAGTCACGTCCTCGATTGTGTCGTGCTCATCGATGTGCGCGATGATGTGCTCGATCTCCTGTGAGTTATAAGCGAGTTTCTCGAGCGCGGGTTTGACGGTTTGGTTAACGATTTTCAACATGCCGCCGCCGGCGAGCAGCTTGTATTTCACGAGCGCGATGTCGGGCTCGATCCCGGTGGTGTCGCAATCCATTAGGAAACTGATCGTGCCGGTGGGCGCGAGGACGGTGACCTGAGCGTTGCGATAACCGTGGCGTTTGCCGAGCTTGACCGCGCTGTCCCAGACCTTGCGCGCTTCGTCTTTCAGGTAACCAAATT
>JBDUAE010000359.1:0-2608 GCA_040004805.1 Chthoniobacterales bacterium
AACGATGAACACCTGGGGCTGGATTTTCATGCTGGTTTCGCTCGCGCTCGTCTGGGGCACGACGATCTGGGCCTACATTCGCCTGCTCAGCGCACCGCCGCAGTCGCCGCCGGACGAGACCGAGTAAAGACGCTCGCGAGTCACCATGCTATCCTCGCGCGTGTTCAATCTGAAATCGTCGTCGGCGCGCTGGGCTGCGCTTCTAATCGTCGCGCTGGTTCTGCCGGTTTCGGCTGCTCCGGTCGCGACCGTTTTACCTGCGGGCTCGCGCGCCTTGCAGTTTCAGATGTTGCCGCTCCTGCGTTCGCGCCAGGATCATTTGCTCGTCCGCGCCACGATTAACGGCAAGCCAGCCTTACTCTGCGTCGATACCGGCACGCCCTTCAGCGCGATCGCCATTAATCGTGTCGCCTATTTCGGACTGACCCAGATTCGACCCGGCTCCGACTTACCGATGCGCTTGCGTGTGAACGATAGTTTTAACGCTCTGACCATCGCTCGCAGCCTGCAGCTCGGCTCGCTCAATCTGATCGATGAACCCATGGTGGCGCTTGACCTCGAAGGCTCTTCGCGCGCGGCGAAAGAAATGGGCGAAGAAGCCATCGACGGCGTCCTCGGCGCCGACATTCTGTTCCCGACGCAGGCGGTACTCGATTGCCGGGCGCAGACGTTAATCCTAAAACTCGACCCCAGCGTCCGCGGGACCGCGCCGGGTTTGGATTTCACCGGTTACAGCCGGGTGCCGATGCGGGTGAGCGCCGGCCGCAACCTCTACGTCGACGGAAAATTCAACGGCCGGCCGGCCAAGCTCATGGTCGACACCGGATCCTCGGGCACGCTTTTGCATCAACCATTCGTTAGGCGAATGAAGATTCCCTTATATCAGAGCGGCGTGATTTCGGCCTTCGTGAATATGCGCGAAAGCGGCGTGCAGTTTGCCACGATCGCGCGCTTTTCGGTCGGCTCCGTCAATCTGCGGAGCAAGCGCGTGGGCGTGGTCGATCTGGGTGGATTGGTCACGGGCGGTCTCCTTGGTTCGTCGCCGCCGGTGGCAGGGTTGCTCGGTGCCGAAATCTTGCGCCGACATAACGGCATCATCGATTTCGGGACCAAAACTCTCTACCTGAAACAATAACCGACACTGCCGCTCCGGCCCGTTTTTTAGACGATCTCGATGAGTCGAATCACTCAGGCGTTTGTGCTTGGCGCCGGGCTCGGTTTGCGGCTCCGGCCCCTGACCGAACAGCGACCGAAACCTCTCGTCCCGATATTTCAGAAGCCACTTCTGACCTTTGCGCTCGATCATCTGCGCAGTGTCGGGATCGAGTCGTTTGTCATCAACACTCACCGGTTGGCGGAACAATTCGAAACCGCTTTTCCGGAGCGGCGATACGAGAATTCTCCGGTGCGCCTCCTGCATGAACCGATCCTGCTGGAAACCGGCGGCGGAATTAAGAATGCCGAGCCCGCGCTCCGAGCTGAGTCTTTCATCGTTTATAGCGGCGACATCCTGACCGATCTCGATCTCGCGCCCTTGCTCGAGGAGCATTTGTCCGCCGGCAATGATGTCACGCTCGCGTTGCGCGACACCGGACTGGCCAGCGGAGTTGCGCTGAAAAATCGCCGCGTCATTGACATCGGAAATCGCTCCGGCCATCCCGGCGTGCATGATTTTGCCAACATCTCGATCTGGAATCCCAGTGTCTTTCCGCGGATTCCGGCCGCGCAGAAGATTTCATTCATTCCGATTCTCGGAGAATGGATCGGCGCGGGCGGCCGCATCGGCGGCGTGGTCCTAAACGAGCGAAAATGGTTCAATATCGGCTCGCGCGCCGAGTATCTCGAAGTGCACCGCGTCATCGCTCAGGATGGTTGGCGACCGTCGTATCTCACCGATCGCTCATGGCCGCTCGCGGTCGCGCCGGATGCGGTCATCGATCCGACCGCGCGACTGACGGGGTTTTACGCGATCGGCGCTGGAGCGCGCATCGGCGCTGAAGCCGTGGTGCAAGATACGATCGTGTGGCCCGGCGCAGAAATCGCTTCGCACAGCGACGTGCGGAACTGTATCGTCCGCGCACAGCAAAAAGCCGCCGGCACTTTGCGCGATACCGATGTCTAATTCCGCCCAGCTCACCGAGCAGTTGCTCACGCAAACCCGGCGGCATTTCCCGCCCTTTAACGATTCCCAGGTCGAAATCACCTTGATCGAAAAAGGCGGATCGGGCCGGCGTTTCTATCGGGTGCGCTCTAGCCCGGAGCACTCGCTCATTCTGGTGAAGTATAATCTCGATCGCCTCGAGAATCGGCATTACGTCCAGATCGCCGAGTTTCTGGCGGAGAACAGAATTCGCGCGCCGCGCGTCTATTTTCACGACCCAGAAGAAGGCCTCATCTGGATGGAAGATTTGGGCGCGACAGATCTCTGGCATTATCGCGCAGAAAACTGGGAAGTTCGTCGCGCGCTCTACGAATCTGCGCTCGGCGAAGTGACCCGATTGCATTGCCTGCCGATCTCGGCCGCGGACGAAATCCGGAAAGATTTTCCTCAGGAATTCGATGCGCCACTCTATCAATGGGAGCAGCATTATTTCATCGAGCACTGCCT
>JBDUAE010000360.1:0-2605 GCA_040004805.1 Chthoniobacterales bacterium
AGATCGCGTCCAGTCACGTCACGGCCGCGCTGGCGGCCTTGGAGCACGGGGACGCAGGCGGGAGCGCGCGGATCGCGTTTGATGCGGAGTTACCGCGCTGGGCGCGGGTGTTTCTACGCGTCTTTTCGTTCTTCTACTTCGGGGCGAATCTCGGGGTGGGCGCGTTTCTGTTCATGCGGCGCGCGGGTTACGAGCAAGCCGGCGGGTTCGATGAACAATACTTCGCAGGCGAGGAAGTTTACCTGACGCTGGCGCTGAAAAAGCTGGGCCGGTTCGTCATTTTGCCGGAGCCGATCGTCACCTCGGCGCGCAAAGTCCGGATGCACGGTCCGGCGATGGTGCTGTCGCAGTTTTTCTTCATCGTCTTCGGCGGGAAACGCGCGTTGCGGAAACGCGAGAAACTGGATTTGTGGTACGATGGTAAACGCGAGGAGGTAGAGATTTGAACGAGCGAATCGCGCTCGCGCAGACAGCGGCGGAAATCAGTTCGTGCTTCGAAGTGATGCGGGAATTGCGGACGCATCTAGCGACGGAGACTGAGTTTGTGGAGCGGGTGCAGCTGCAGGAGACGGAAGGTTATCGCCTCGCATATTTGGAAGCGGCGGGAGCGGTGCGCGCGGTGGCCGGTTATCGGATTTTCGATCTCTTGTTTTCGGGGCGAACGCTTTACGTGGATGATTTGGTTACCCGCGCCGCCGATCGTTCCGCAGGTTTCGGCGGCCGGCTCTTCGATTGGCTGGTGGCGGAAGCACGGCGGGAAAAGTGCCAGGCGTTTTCCCTGGATTCCGGCGTGCAACGTTTCGACGCACATCGCTTCTACTTAATGAAACGCATGGAAATCGCGGCGCATCATTTCACGCTGGAATTGTAGGATCGCGCTCTGCCCGAAGGCGGGCGAGTTTTCCACCCTCGCACTTGCGCCGCCCGATTCTTCACCTAGAATGGGCACTTCGTTATGGCAGAAAGCAGTGACACGATGGACATGAAGGAGTTCCAACTCCACGAGAAAGACACGGGCAGCGCGGATGTACAAGTCGCGCTCCTCACGCGTCGGATCGCGCAGTTGACCGATCACCTCAAGAGTCACGCCAAGGATCACTCCTCGCGCCGTGGCCTCCTGAAAATGGTGGCGATGCGCCGGAGCTTGCTCGATTATTTGAGCAAATCGAACTCGGACCGGTATAAAAGCCTGCTCGGGAAGCTCGGTCTGCGTAAGTAAGCTCAGGCGGTTTTTGGTTTCCCTCCGTCTCGTCGGTTCGCCGCTCGGCGCCATTCGTTCAACCGATAGTACAACCCGGCGAGCCGGGCCACACGTCACCCTCTGATTTGAGGTTTCAGCTCCGAAAACGTTCGGAGTTGAAACCTACGATCAGAAGTGACCGGCCTGGAATTCGCCAATTCCAGAAAGTAGTTATGCAAAACAAGGTCACGGCCCAAATCGGGTCCCATCAGATCTCGCTCGAGACTGGCAAAATCGCGAAACTCGCCGACGGCGCCGTCGTTCTCTCCTGTGGAGACACGATGGTTTTCACGAGCGCAGTTTCCGCCACGAAAATTAAAGAAGGGCAGGATTGGTTCCCGCTCACGGTCGATTACCGCGAAAAAGCAGCGGCTGTCGGCAAATTTCCCGGTGGCTATTTCAAACGCGAGGGACGTCCCTCGGAAAAGGAAACGCTCACCTCGCGGATGACGGATCGCCCGCTGCGTCCGCTCTTCCCTGCTGGTTATCTGTACGATACTCAGATCATTTCCATGCTGCTGAGCGCGGATGGTCAAAACGATCCGGACATTCTTGCGATGAATGGCGCCAGCGCGGCGTTGGCCATTTCCGATATTCCCTGGGCCGGGCCGGTGGGCGCGGTGCGCGTCGGCCGCGTGAACGGCGAGTTCGTTGCCAACCCAACCCATGAAGAGCGCGGCGAGAGCGATCTCGATCTGGTTTACGTCGGGACGGAAAACGATGTGCTCATGATCGAAGGTTCCGCGCTGGAAATTCCGGAAGCGGATTTCATCAAGGCGCTGGAGTTCGCGCATGGCCACGCGAAGGAAATGATTCGCGCGCAAAAAGAACTGGCGGCGCAAGTCGGGAAACCGAAACGCGAGATGCCGTTGATGACGGTGAACCCGGAAATCCTCGAAGTGGCCTACCAGGTGGCCGGCGATCGCATCGAAGGCGCACTCTACAACGCAAAGAAAGTCGACCGCAGCAAAGCGGTAAACGCATTAGCCGACGAAGTGAAAACGGCGGTGCTCGCAAAATTCCCCGAGGCCGACAAGTTCGCGATCTCGCAGGCGTTCGATTACGTGCAGAAGAAAGCCTTCCGCATCAGCGTACTCGACAAACAAAAGCGCATGGATGGTCGCGGCTACCAGGAGCTGCGCGCGATCGAGTGCGAAGTGGGCGTTCTGCCGCGCTCTCACGGCTCCGCGATTTTCCAACGCGGTGAAACGCAAGCGCTCGCTATCGTCACCCTCGCACCCATCGAAGAAGCGCAGAACATCGACGCCTACGGTGGCGGCGAAACGTCGAAGAGTTTCCTGCTGCATTATAATTTCCCGCCGTTCAGCGTGGGCGAAACCGGACGCACCGGCGGCACCAGCCGTC
>JBDUAE010000361.1:0-2599 GCA_040004805.1 Chthoniobacterales bacterium
TGATGGCGTTTCCGAAGAACAATCGCGGTGTCGATCTCATGTCGCAATCGCCCAGTGACGTGGATGAGAAGCAGTTGCGCGAGTTGGGAATCAAACTCGCGTCAGATAAAAAGAGCGCGTAAACTTCGGCCATGTTCGTCGAAGGCGGCCTTCATCCGGAACAAATAAAGGCACTCCGCCAAATGTCGCTGCAGCGGAGGCTCGATTTCGCGTTGGCCGGAATCGAAAGTGCCGGCGACTTGCGTAAGGCGATGGTTCTCTCTGCGCATCCTGATTGGTCGGTCGAACAAGTGGAAGAAGCGGTGCGCGAAGAAGTCCGCAATGCCGGAAGATAATCCGCTGGTAATTTTCGCTCCCGGATTGAACGCCCTCGGAGTCCCGTGGATGGCAGTTGGCTCGATCGCTTCAAGCGCTTACGGAGAGCGGCGCACGACGCTGGATCTCGATGTCGTCGCTGTCGTGGGAAAACAGGACGCCGCTCGGTTCCTAATAGTTTTTCCAGAGTCGGATTTTTATTGTCCGTCCGCAGAGATCATTGGCGAGGAATCGGCACGAGCTGAGCACGGACATTTTAATCTGATTCATCATCATTCAGTTTATAAGGCCGACATTTATCTGGCGACTGGGAGCGATTTTGAACGCTGGGCTTTTGCGAATCGTCGCGCGGTGATGGCAGGCGAGACCGCCGTGTGGCTCGCTCCGCCGGAATTCATCATCGTGCAGAAGCTCGAGTTCTTTCGCGAAGGCGGGAGCGAGAAACACGTTCGCGACATTCGCGGCATGCTGGCGGTGACGGATGTAGACCTCGCTTGCGTTCAGCGAGAAGTAGACGCGCGCGGCCTAACGGAAGAGTGGAAGCTCTGCGTCTCGCGGTGAGGAGGAAGGCTGCGCGCCGGCCGGCGGGGGGCTAACGCGCTGACGCTTTCGAGCCGTGGAGATTGACGGCTAACTGCGCCTCGCTGGTCCGGAAGAGGATCGCAACAGCGAAGGTGACGACCGTGCCGAAGAAAATCCACCAGGGGAATTCCATCTTCGGCAGCCAACTCGGCGCGACGTAGGCCACCTTGCCGAAAATCCGCGCGATGTTGTTGAGCAGATCGCTCAAGATCGCGACCACGACTCCGCCCGTAATCATCGCGAGGATGTTGCCCCGATCGTTTCCGCGAGTTCTGGTCAGCATTCCGGCGAGGAAGACGCCGAGGAGCGAGCCGTAGGTGTAGCCGTAAATTCCGAGCACGATCGGGATAATGCGCAGATCGGGGCGCACGATCACGAGATAGGAAGTGGCGGAAGCGACGGCGATCATCAGGACGGAAAACCAAATCGTGGCCCAGCGCACAGCGCGCAGGCTTTGTCGATCATTCGCCCCGGGCCGGATGTAGGTCACATACCAGTCGCGGGTGAAGCTGGTGGCGAGCGCGTTAAGCGCGGTGCTGAGCGAGCCCATCGCGGTGGCGAAGATGCCGGCGATGAGCAGACCGCGCAGGCCGACTGGCATCTCGTAGAGTATGTAATGGCAAAAGATCTCGTTCGGCGCCTTCGGCAGCGCCGGATCGGGATGCACCTGGTAATACGTCCAGAGCAGGATACCGATGCTGAGAAAGGTGAGGACGATCGGGATATCGGCCAGTCCCGAAAGGATGAGCGATCGCCGGCTGCGGCGGATGTCGGGAGCAGTTAACATTCGCTGCACCATGTCCTGATCCGTCCCATGGGTGGCCATGGTCATGAAGGTCGAGCCGATGAGGGCGGCGAAAATGGTGTACTCGATTTCGAACATGCCTTTGATTTGGTCCCACCCGGTTCTCGCGGGATCCAATCCCGTCGTGAGGAAACCGGAGACGGTGGGCGCGCCGTTGCGCGCGACAATCTCCTTCCAGCCGCCGGGGATGGACCAATAGAGGAGACCGAGCGCGGCGAGCGCACTTCCCATCATGATGGAAGCCTGGATGAAATCGGTCCAGATCACGGCCTTGATTCCGCCGAGCGTGGTGTAGATCGCAGTCACGACGACAATCGCGACACACGCGCCCACGTAGATGAACAACGTCTGCGCCTGGCCCGGGCGCGCGCCGGCGATCATTTCGTAGGCGAGCGCGAGCGCGATGGCGGCCACGTAAAGCCGTGCTCCGGACGCGAGGAGACGCGTGGCCATGAATACCGCCGAAGCGGCATTTTTCGTGAAGGTGCCGAAACGCGCCGTCAGGTACTCATAGATCGAGTAAACTTTGTAGTCGTAATACGGCTTGATGAAAATGTAGCTGACGATGATGCGCGCGAGGATGGTGCCGATGGCGAGCTGCGCGTAAGTGTAATTCCGGAGCGCGAAGCCTTCCCCGGGTGCGCCGAAAAAGGTCCCCGCGCTCGTCTCGGCGGCGATGATGGAAGCGAGCACCGCCCACCAGGGGATCCGGCGGCCGCCGAGCGCGAAATCTTCCAAGCTGTCTTCCTTCCGACCCATCCGAAGACCGATCGTGATGATGACAACGAAATAGAGCAGGAGAACGCAGGTATCGATGGTGAGGCGCGTATCCATGAAGCGGATTATTTAGCCACGGATGAACACGGAGGAAACACGGATTTTTCAAGTGCCCGATGT
>JBDUAE010000362.1:0-2587 GCA_040004805.1 Chthoniobacterales bacterium
GTTCACCCGCACCGGCGCGCTCCACGTCGCGCCGTCATCAGTCGAAGTGCGCATCAGAATGTCGGTGTCATTGTTCTCGTTGACCGTCTCCTCTGTGTAGACCAGGTAGATCCGGTTGTTGAACTGTCCACCGGTGGCGTCCCATACCACCCCCGCCTCCGCGTCGATCGAGCGTCCGTTCTGCGCCGGGATAAAGTCGAAGCCGCCCACATTGGTCGTGGTGACGGCGACTTGCGCGCCGAACCCGCCCGCTCCCAAACCATCTGCGTCGACGTTGGTGTAGATCGTCGCCGGACCTTGTCCACCAGTTGGGTTCTGATAGGTGACGATGACCTTGCCGCCGTTCGGCCCCGGCCCGACGGCGATACCTCCGAAGCTGCCCGACGCTGACGGGATCGTCTGGAGGGCGTTGAACGGCCCCCAAACTCCCAGACCCGTCACTGGCGCCCCGCGCGCGACCATGCTTCCGCTCGAGTTCCAGTCGACCCACACGCTGCCGTTGCCTACGGCGATGGAGGGTTGGTCGACGCTACCGGTGCCCACGGTGACTGGTGCACCGAATGTGACGCCGCCGTCGGTGCTTAAGATCACGTTGATTTGGTTGACGCTGCTATTGATGTAGACCAAAAACAGGTTGCCGAACCTGTCGAAGGCCGCTTGGGCGTCGCAGCACGCCACACCCGTGGCGACCGTGCCGCGCGTCCAGTTCGCGCCGCCATCTGTTGAGTACGCGCGGAAGATGCTGTTGCTGGTGGTGTTCGAGAAGGCCACGAGGTTGCTTGTGTTGGTCGGGTTTACGACCACGAAACTCTCAGCCTGGTTGCCAGTCGTGGCGCTGACGTTTACGACCGGTGCCAGACAGCTTAATGGCACTGCCAGATTGGGGAATACCGGTGCACGGTCTGGGGGAATAATGCATTTGCGGGTGCCATCCGGCACATCAATGCCCTTGTCCGGCTTAAGTAACTGCGCGTGCAAGGGGAGTGTGGCGGGCGTGAGAAACGCGAAAACGGCGGCAAGCGTAGTAAAGTGGAGACGTATGTTCATGGGTGTTTTTATTGATGCGGCGAGCAAGAGGGGCTGCGGGATGGAAGCGACGCGATTCGTGAATGATTTTCCACCCAATGTCGAGGACTCATTTGAGTGCGAAGACCTTGGCCCAAGCCGTCAAAGAAAGATCGGCATTCGGCTTTCACTTTTGGAATCTTGCACCTCATGCACGTCGTAAGATCGTGGAAATTGCCCGCGAAAAGCGTGTTTTCGGCGTGGCGACCTCTCAAGAGGTTCTTGCAGCGCAGACTGCTATTGACAATCGACGCTCACTCGGATGGAGTCAGAAAAATGAAAACCCACCGTGTACTTCTAGCGCTCCTTGTGTTGACATGCGCTTTGGCTCCACAAAGGACGACACTCGCGCAGACGCATAAGGCGAAATATAGTGCCAGGTTGATTTCGCCGACGCCGGGACAGCTTTTGATTCCGGGACAAGTGGTACGGATTGAATGGACGACGGACTTTCCCAATGTCGACCTGTCGATGTGTGAGACGGAAATCCTCCTCTCCATCGATGGTGGCAAGTCAATCTACGGTCTCATCACGGAGCAGCGGAACCCGAAGGTGAATTATGTCGATTGGACCGTCCCGGATGCGCCGACCCACGAAGCGGTGCTGGACATTCGTTTCGGGTGTCTGAATCTCTACCCCGAAACGTCAAGCCTTCAGGTCCAATCCGCGTTTGTGATCCAATCCCCTTCTGGGATCCTTCCCCGGTGAATTGATTTTGCTTTCTCGGTCCAAACCGAGGAAGAGACATTGCACGCTTTCTTAACTCTTTACTTTCTAATAGCCTTATTGTCCCCGCCCGATCCAATCCCCTCCTCCGGTTGACTGGATTCCGAAAAGGTCGGTTGGTTGACTGTCAAATATGCAACTTCTACGCAAGGTCGTACTGTCCATCGTCGCATCACTCGGGCTGGCTGTGCCGACCGTGGTACAAGGGCAAACGACTACTGGAGAAGACAAGCCCCATTTCACCGACGGACCCTCACGCGCCGCTGCCGCCTCGCTAGAGAAAAAAGCGGCGCAAGCCCAGACCCAACTTCACGCCCATAAGGACGACCGCGACCAGCTAAAAAGAGCGATCAAGCTAAACGAAGTATCCTTGGCTAAAGAAGTCTTACTCAGAAACGGATTCACCCCCGGGGACTTCGAAAACGCGAAAATTACTTTGGGGACTGGCGGAGGAAAGGGGGGCGAAGACGAAATAGAGATATCTGCCACCTGCTGTGACCCTAAGGAAATCACAATTCGACGATCCCTGGAGTACTTCACAAAATGATCCTTCACAGACCGATACGTCCAGGGCGGGCGCCGGCCTCGATGCGCCGGGCCGAGCTAGTATCGGAGAAAAGGGGCGGTCCGATAAGCTCGGCAAATCAGCTTGATCCGAGAGGCGCGGAAAGGGTAGAGCCGGTGGATTCCGAGCGCGCGCGCGCCGGACCGCCCTCTTCAACTACACCGAAATTTTCTATGATCGCAACCGGCTGCCCTCCAGTATTAGCTATCGCCGTCCGATCAACTTTGAATC
>JBDUAE010000067.1:0-8641 GCA_040004805.1 Chthoniobacterales bacterium
GTTTTACCCTCGTAGAAATCATGATCGTCGTGGCGATCATCGCCCTCCTCGCAGCTATCGCCGTGCCCGGATTCCTCCGTGCCCGTAAACGCTCGCAGGCCAGCCGCGTTATCAACGATCTGCGCCTGATCGACTCCGCCGTCGACCAGTATGCGATCGAAACCAACAAGACTAGCGGAAACGCTGTCAACACGGTTGACTGGACTAACTACCTCAAGAAGGACACCAACCTCTACGCCACCGGCAAAGACCTGTTCGGATCCGATTACGGTCCGCAGATAGTCGATTCGCTGCCGAAGGTTCCCGCGACGACCCGCGCGAATCTCAGCGACGTGACCGACACCGCGTTCTGGTCCCCGTATAACTAAAAATACTGAAGTGCGGAACTGCGCGTGTGTTTTCGAACGCCAATGCGCACCCCAACCACGAAAACTTCAATTTAATTCTCCTTCGCGATCGAATCGATTCTGAGTGTTTTATGAAAATAAAGTTTTCGTCCCGCTCCGGCAGAGCATTTACGCTCATAGAAATCATGATCGTCGTGGCGATCATCGCCCTTCTTGCCGCCATCGCTGTCCCTGGATTTATGCGAGCGCGAAAACGCTCCCAAGCCACCAAAGTCCTCACCGACTTACGCTTAATTGATTCGGCGGTCGATCAATATGCGTTGGAACAAAATAAGAAGAGTGGCGATCCAGTTGGCGTCACGGATTGGACTCAGTTCATCAAGGTTAATACCAGCCTTTACCTGACTGCGAGCGACATTTTTGGCCAATCCTTTTCCAGCCAGACCGTGGACTCCATCCCGCGAGTCCCTTCCGTTACCCGGGCCGCTCTGAGCGATGTTGCCGACACGGCTTTTTGGTCTCCCTTCCGTTGATTTCGCCGACAGAAAACGGGTCGAGGCGGCACGATCCATCGGTGCTCGTCTCCGTCTTTAAGCGGTTCGCAGAATTCTTGCGCCCTACTTGGGCGCGTTGTCTTTTTTTAATCGTCCTCGGGGTCCTCATCCGTGCTCCGGCACTTCAGGGAGAGTTTATCTGGGACGATACCTTTCTAGCTCATGACAATCCCTTCATCCGCAGTCCCTACCTTATTTTTGAAGTCTTTCGTCATCATTTGATGCTCGATTCGCTCTCCGCGCATTACCGCCCCGTCCAGAACATCTCCTACATGTTCGATTACCTATTCTGGAACACGAACACCTATGGCTTTCATCTCTCCAATATCTTCTGGCATGTCGGAAGTGGCGTTTTGCTCTTTTTTCTCCTCCGCCAGATTCTCGTGCCGCTCGGATGGAAGAGTTCGGTCGACTCGGACACTTCGATAGAGAAGCGACTCGCTTCGGACTTCGGACCTTTTTTGCTCGCGCTCTTGTGGATGGTGCATCCCGTGCACAGCGCCGCGATCGACTACGTTTCCGGGCGGGCCGATAGCCTCGCGTTCTTCTTCTCCTGCGGAGCGTGGTTACTTTATCTCCGGGCCCGCCGCAGCGCCCAGCGAGTTTCGAAATCTGTTTTGGCTATCCTGGCGGCAGTGTCTCTCCTGCTTGGCCTTTGCTCTCGCGAAAGCGCCTGCATGTGGACACTTATTTTTCTCACCCACCTCTTTTTCTTCGAGAAAAACCTCGCGCTTCGCAGTAAATGCCTCGTCCTCGCGATCTGTCTTTCGGTGGTCGGTTTATATGCGGGACTGCGTAACCTCCCGGCTGACCGCGCTGCGGCCGGTCCGAGTAACGGCTGGTCGGCCTCTACGCAAGGTGTGCTGATGTTGCGAGCGCTGGGTGATTACGGCCGGCTCATGATCTTCCCATCGAATTTGCATATGGAGCGGACGGTCGTGAACGCGGAAGCCGCCCATGGCAACGCAAGCTGGCGAGCTGCGGTGGGGGCTGATTACCTCACCATTTTAGGGATGCTCGTCGCCGCTGCTTTGATTTACGGATCGCTTCGGCCAGGCCGTGCCCGTCCGCTGCGCGCGTTTGGTGCCTGCTGGTTTGTTCTCACTTATCTGCCCATCTCGAATCTCTTCGAACTCAACGCGACTGTGGCGGAGCACTGGCTCTATCTCCCGAGCGTGGGATTCCTGATCTTCCTTGCCGGCTGTTTGCTGGAATTTCCGGTCCGGATTCAACGCTACGGCACCGCCTTGGCCTGCGTCGCCGTCGTGGCGCTGAGCGCGCGCAGCTATGTTCGCAGTGCCGATTGGGTAACGAACGAAACCTTTTATCGAAATACGGTTACCGCGGGCGGCGGGAGCGTGCGCGTGGTTCTGAATCTCGGTCAGATTTATGCCAACCAAGGCAAGCTTGCTATGGCGGAACGGATGTTTCGGAAAGCGCTCGATCTCTGCCCGACGTATTTGATTGCGCGCAATAATTTAGCCGACGTGCTCCATCGCGAGGGCAAAGTGGAGGAATCCGATCGCACCTACGATGAGGCGAAAGCGGCTGCGCCGGAGGCGCGGAAGGATTTTCCTCGCACATGGGTCATTGCTCTGGCTATGGCCAAGCTGCGGGCTGACGCAGGCGACGTGAACGGTGCCCTCGAGATTTTGGCCGAGGGGCGGCGGGAATATCCAACCACCTGGTCGCTGATTTCTCTCGAATCAGAACTGTTGCGCAAGACGCAGGGACCCGATGCCGGCATCCCGGCAGTGGCCGAATTCGCCCGGGCTAATTGGTGGCACCTCGGCGCTCAGCTCGCTCTCGGGAAACTCTATTTCGAGAAGGGCGACATCGCCTCCGCGGAAGCCGCCTTTCGTTTAGCCAATCGTCTCGATGTGCACGGCGTCGGCGGCCTCAATATGCTGGCGCTCTTGCGCAGTAATCAGCAACGCTTTGACGAAGCCTACCGCCTGCAGACGCGCGCCATCGCCCGTCAACCCGATGAGCCTCGGCAGTATCTGATTTTATCCGACATCCTGGGAAAGATGGGGCGCAGCCAGGAAGCTCACGCCCTGCTCGCGCAAGTCACCCGGATGGAGACGATGGCTCGCGCCGAAAACGCTTCGAACTGAATCTGAAGTAGGCCGCCCGTCAGGCGGGAACTCCCAGCGCAGTTCGAGATCCGGGTCTACCGGGGTCGACTGGATTCGGGAAGAGCCGTGATCATGGAACGAAGAGATGTCTCCGTGTTAGCTGTGATTCCAGTTCCGGGCGCGTTCGTGTCGGGTAAACTCGCGGCTAGGTCGCGGCGCAAGTTCACCGCGCCTTCGGCCGTCACTTCAAAGATTCGGTGGCTACCGCCGGGGCCAATGGAAGTCGCAAACGTCTGGCCGCCGGGTTCTTGCCAAAAAATTACAAAAGGCCGCGGCGACTGGGCCGGGCCGGCTTTTTCCACAATCCCATAGACGTCTCGGTGATTGCGATCCACCACGACTCCCGCGAGCGGCATTCCGGAAGAGCGTCCGTCTTCCATCAGGCGGACTGTTTCATAGCCTCCGCTCGTTGGAGGTTGCGGGCTGGAGCCGAAGTAAAGGACCGCGCCCGCGACCAGTGCAATTACCAACAACCAGCGAAAAAAGAGCAATTCGACTCGCATGCCATCGGTTACTACGGGTTTTTGTGGCCATGGTTCCCAGAAAGTCGGATATTTCTATGAGAAAGTTTCCGATCGGCTCTCAGTCCGTCGAAAGAACTCAACCGTGCAAGCAGACGCCATCCTCCTTCAAGACCTGGAGCTCGTTACCCGGATAGGCGTGACTGATGAAGAGCGGGCCGAGGGGCAGCGGCTCACGGTCTCGGCTAAAATTTGGCCTACCCAGGGATTTCGGGAGTTGGGGGACAAGATTGAGGCGGCGGTAGATTATGCGGATGTGGCACGTCAGATCCGGGAGCTGGCTTTGGCTCGGTCCGATAAGTTGATCGAGACCCTGGCCGAGGCGATCGCGGCGCATTTGCTGGCTGCGTTTCCGGTCGCCCGGGTGGAAGTGGAACTGCGGAAATACATCCTCCCGGAGGTGAATTACGTCGCCGTGATCATCGCGCGCGAACGAGCAGCCCAGTCCTAGGCACTTTCGAGATTCGCTTTTCCGACGCTCGCTTCTAATCTTCCGCGGTGAAGTTCTCGAGCCTGCCGTACGCGACTGAGGGATGGGAAATCGTTGCGCAGGAAACGCATTTTGCGAATGAGCACCTGGCAGTGGTGAGCGAAGATGTGCGCACGCCCAATCGCCCGGAAGTGCGAAAGTGGACGGTCGTGCAGCGCAAGGCCGCCGTCGGGATTGCTGCGCTCACGCCGGCGGGCGAACTGTTGCTCATTCGCCAGGAACGCATCCCGATCCAGGCTGCAATCTGGGAAGTTCCGGCGGGCCAGATTGACGAGCCGGACACCAAAGGTTTACCCGCGATCGAGGCAGTGGCGCGGCGCGAATTGCGGGAAGAAGCCGGCTATGAGGTAGGGCCTGATGGAAAATGGGAGCCGGTCGGCTATTTTTTCTCCTCTCCTGGGCTAACGGACGAGCACAGTTATTTTTTTCTCGCGCGCGGCGTGGTGCCGGTCGCGGGCGGCTCCGCGCCGGATGAAGCGGAAACGATTCTGGAATGCCGAGCGTTTGCATTACCGGAGGTCGGGCGCATGATCGCCCGGAACGAAATCATGGATGCAAACACCCTGAGTATCTGCGCGAAATTAAGCGCGCTCGGGATGATCGATTTTCACGGCTAAATTTTTACCGACATGGCGCTGCAGAATTTTTTTAAATTTCGAGAGGTTCCCGAATCGGAGACGACGAAACCGTTTCTGGATCACTTGGAAGACTTGCGGTGGACGATCGTGAAGATGGCGATCACGCTTTTGGTGGCGATGATCATTTCGTTCGTCTTTCGCGGGACGTTAACGGGGATCGTGCAGCGGCCGCTCTCGCATCTGGACCTACGGCTCCGCACCTTGCAGGCCTTGGGGATTACGGATTCGCTCACGATTACCTTCAATCTCGCGTTTTACGCGGGCATCGTGATCTCGTTTCCGCTGCTGCTTTTTTTTCTGGCGGAGTTCGTCCTCCCGGCGCTGAGCGCGGTGGAGAAGAAATTTTTGCTCCCAGCGATTGCGGTGAGCTTCCTGCTTTTCCTCACGGGCGTAGTGGCCTGCTATTTCTGGCTTCTGCCGACCACGATTTTGTTTTTCTTCCACGACGCCCAATCGATGGGCTGGATGCCGGCGTGGACGGTGCGCGAGTATTATTCCTTCGTGACTCGCTTCACGATCGGGTTTGGCCTGGCCTTTGAGCTACCGGTCGTGGTCCTGACTTTGGTCCGCTTCGGGGTGGTGACATTTGCTTTTATGCAACGGACGCGCCCTTACGCGGTGGTCTTGATTTTCGTCCTAGCCGTAGTGATAACGCCGACTCCCGACATCATGACAATGATGGCGATGGCCCTGCCGATGTATGCGCTTTACGAGAGCTGCATTTGGATTGCGTGGTTCATGAGCCGACGTAAGCGACAGCTTCCTACGGATGGATAACACGCTCGCGCTCTACGGGTATCTCTTTGCCACCTTCGCTTTCGTGATGGGCGCCGTGGTGGGCTCGTTTTTGAATGTGTGCATTTACCGGTTGCCGCTCGATCTGTCGGTGAACGAGCCGAAGCGTTCCTTCTGCCCATCCTGCAAAATTCAGATTCCGTGGCAGCAAAATCTCCCGCTCGTGAGTTGGTTGTTTTTGCGCGGCCGTTGCGCGAAATGCGGCAGCCGGATCGCCTTCCGTTACTTCGCGGTCGAACTCCTGACGGCGCTGCTTTTCCTCGCCGTCTGGTGCAGTTTTCCGTGGCAAATCGCGCTGCCTTATTGGGTCTTCGTCTCGCTCCTCATCGTCGCCACCTTTATCGATTTCGAGCATTTCATCATCCCCGATGAGATCACCCTCGGCGGGACCGCCGTCGGCGTTGTCGCCTGTTTTGTTGTTCCGGAATTAGTGGGAAGAGAATCCCGGTGGCAGGCGTTGCTGATTTCGATCGCGTCCGCGGCGCTGGGTTACGCTTTGCTTTGGCTCGTCCTCGAAGGCGGAAAGCTCGCATTCGGGAAAAAGCGGATTCGACTGGAACAGCCGACACCTTTTTCCTGGAAACGGCAAGATGACGACGCTGATTTTGTCGTGGGCGAGGAGCGCGGCTTGTGGAGTGATTATTTTGCGCGCGAAAAAGACCAGCTGATTCTGGAATGCGAAACCGCGGCGGTGGATGGCCGCGATTTTGGCGCGGCGACGCTGCGTTTCCATTACAACCGGGTCGAGGCCGGAGCAGAGGAATTCCAGCTCGACGCGCTGCACGAAATCACTGGAGTGGTGCGCGAATTGCAGATCCCCCGGGAAGCCATGGGGCGTGGCGATCTGAAATTCCTCGCGGCGATCGGTGCATTTCTGGGCTGGCGCGCGGTTCTGTTTAGTATTTTTGCCGGCTCCCTTTTGGGTTCTCTCGTCGGTCTAACGACACTGTTGCTCGGGAAGCGCGTCTGGTCGGCGAAGCTCCCATTCGGACCGTATCTCGCGGCTGGAGCGCTGGGCTGGATGTTTTTCGGCGAAGCGTTGATTAGCTGGTATCTGCAACTGCTCCAGCAACCTTAGCCGACGCGACTCGTTAGACGTCGTCCTCGTCAGCCGTCATCGGACTTGCGCAGTAAGTGTCGTAAGTAGCCTTGTTAATCTCGACCAATCGCTTTTGAATCGAAGTCAGATATTCGTGCAGGCCGATTTTGAAAATCTCGCCGATGTTCACGTAATCGAGGTCCGAGCGCAGGCGGCCGGAGAGGCGTTCCGCCTCGTTCGCGTAGCGCGCCTCGTCCGAGCCGGAAATGCAGTGTAGCGCCTCGTCGAGAAAATCGACGCAAAAGCGAATGGAACGCGGAAACCCAGAGTGCGTAATTAGAAATTCCGCAACCTTCCACGGCGCCACCTGATCGACGTAGGCCTTGCGATAAGCCTCGAGCGCGCTGCACGATTTGAGCACGGACATCCATTGAATGGTGTCGACGTTGCCGCCGACGCGTTCGCCGGTGGGGAGCAGGATATGATATTTCACGTCGAGCAAACGCGAGGTGCAATCCGCCCGTTCGATCAACCGGCCGATGCGCATGAAGTGAAAGCCTTCGCCGTGGGTATTGGTAGCGTGGGTGATGCCTTGGAAAAGATGCGACCCGGCAATGATGCGCTGGAAAAATTGATACGGACTTGAGCGTAAAAGTTTCCGCGCCGCATCGCTTTTCACGAAAAGATAAAGGCGATTCACCTGCTCCCACATCTCACTCGAGATCTGTTCACGGGTGGTGCGGGCGTTCTCGCGCGCCTCGGCTAAGCACGAGTAAATCGAATTCGGATTCTTCTTTTGCAAGCTGACGAAATCGATCGCCGCGCGTTCGTTAGGATGGGCGTAGAGCGAAGCGAAGAGTTCATTTTCTTCCAGTGAGCTAATGATCGGCAGCCATTGCTGCTGCGGATCAAACTCCAATTGATTCGCTAGATCGAGAAGGAGTTGCAGGTTCACGTCCGCGATCCGGGCGTTATTTTCCGCCCGCTCGATGTAGCGGCTCATCCAAAAGAGCGAATCGGCGACGCGGCTCAGCATTTTATCCGACACCGGTTTCCGCTGGATCAACGTTTTCGCCGATGACCCAGGTATCTTTGCTGCCGCCGCCTTGCGAGGAATTCACTACGAGCGAGCCCGGCGTCAACGCCACCCTGGTTAGGCCGCCGGGGATGATCTTCACGTTTTCGCCGTACAGAATGTAAGGGCGCAGATCGACATGGCGGCCATGCATCGCGTTCTCGCTAAAGGAGGGCGAACGGGAGAGCGGGACCACAGGTTGCGCGATGTAATTGCGCGGATTCGCTTTCACGCGCGCGCGAAATTCGTCGCACTCTTCTTTCGTGGCCTGCGTTCCGACGAGCATGCCGTAGCCGCCGCTCTCGTTCGCCGCTTTCACGACCAACTCAGAAATATGCTCGAGAATGTAAGCGAGATCCTCTTTGACCGACGCGAGATAGGTTGGGACGTTAGGCAGAATCGGATCTTCGCCCAGATAATAGCGAATCATCTTCGGCACAAAATGGTAGACGACTTTGTCGTCCGCGACGCCGGTCCCGATGGCGTTGGCCAGGCTGACGTTTCCTTTCCGGTACGACTCCACTAATCCCGCCACGCCCAGTCCGGAGTCCTTCCGGAAAACCTGAGGGTCGAGGAAATCGTCGTCGATTCGGCGATAGATCACGTCCACCCGCTTTAAGCCTTTGGTCGTGCGCATGTAGACCTTCCCGCCGCGAGTTTCGAGATCGCGGCCTTCCACGATTTCGATGCCCATGGAACGCGCGAGAAAGGAGTGCTCGAAATAAGCGGAATTGTAAGTGCCCGGTGTGAGCAACACTACCGTCGGGTCGGATCGATCCTGCGGGGCGACGTAGCGCAAGACGTTAAGCAATTCCTGACTGTAATCTTCCACCGGCCGTACCCGATATTGACCGAGCAGTGTCGGAAAAACGCGCTTCATTGCCTGCCGGTTTTCCAAGACGTAAGAGACGCCGGAAGGGCAGCGCGCATTGTCTTCGAGAACGAGGTAATTGCCGTCGCCGTCGCGGATCAAATCCGTCCCGCAGATATGGATGTAGACATTCTTCGGCACATCGAAGTGCATGAACTCCGGTCGAAAATGAG
>JBDUAE010000363.1:0-2581 GCA_040004805.1 Chthoniobacterales bacterium
GTGGTGCCGAGCGTTTTATTTAAGCTCTCGATTCGCGAGGCCACATTCACGGTAGTGCCGATGCCGGTAAATTCCATCCGCTCGGAAGAGCCGACACTGCCAACGATGGCCCGTCCCGTATTGAGGCCAATCCCGATCGCGAGGGCGAGGTGGCCGCGCTCGGTAAGATGAGTGTTCAGCTCTGCGAGTCGGACGAGCATGGCCTGCGCAGTTGCCAGCGCCTGGTCGGCATGGTCGGCGCTATTTGGGCCCACGCCGAAGAGCGCCATGAAGCCGTCGCCCATGAATTGGTTGATCATGCCGCCGCCTTTTTCGCATTCCACCACCGAAACCATCGCCTCGAGGAATTCGTTCAAGAGCCCGACCGCAACCTGCGGATCAAGGTGTGCGGCGCGGGATGTGAACGAACGGATGTCGACAAACATGACCGTGACTTCTTGCTCGATCCCGCCCACGCCCGCGTCGCGCGCGAGGATTTGCTCGGCCACGCGCCGGCCCACGTGCGCGCCGAACATCCGCCGCATTTCCTCTTTCTCACGAAGGCCGGCCACCATGCGATTGAACTGCCCAACGAGGGCTCCGAATTCATCCGCGCGTACGAGCGGGACCTGCACCGTCAGGTCACCTTCCATGACCGCGCTGGCGGCGGCGTGGAGTTGATCGATCGGCTGCGCGACGGAGCGCCCGATCAAGACCGCGGAGCAGAGTCCGAAGGCGATGCCGACCATGCCGACGAAAAGGCCAAACCATTGCGGATCAGTCCCGGGCGAGGGCGGCGCGAAATTAAGCAGCAGCAGCGAACCGATCGGACAAATCCCGACGGAGATCGCCCACATTAGCCCGCGGGTGCGAAGCGAAATCGGGCGGATGCCTTTCAAGCGATCCGCGCGCGCGTCGCGAAAGAAAACCGGAAACAAACCCCAGTGACTGGCGAGCTCGACCAGAAAGAAACTTTGCGTCATGGCCATGAACCCGGAGACGACAAACGAGATCGGCAAATGCCAGAGAAGGCGCGCTTCCAAAGGCGGGCCTACGGTCGAAAGCGAGATCAAGAAAACCGGCGCGCTTAGGAGCCAGGCCGCGCCGGAGATTCCCGCCACTCGCCATGGCAAATGCACCAGCCGCCGGCGCAAGCGGTCCATCGCGTCGGGCGGAATTTCTTCGCCGCGCTGCAATTTCAAGAAAGCCGGACGGAGCGAGAAGACCCACCAAACCCAGAGCGCGATCCCGCTTGAGAAAATGATCGGGTTCCAAAGCGAAATCGTAAGGATGAAGCGATCTCGCAGCCCGGCAGCGCGCAGGAGCGGGTCGATCATGACCAGGTTATACCAGATGTTGAAAATGCTTCCGAGCACCTGCGGAATGACGGGCGCGAGCGCGGTCACGAGCAGGGCGTGCCGCAGCCGAGCCTCGGGCCGGGCGTTTACTGTAGCATCCACGGCGGAAAGCAATTCAGACGGACACAGTGCTCGTTAGGGCGACGCAGCTTCGCGAGAAATTGCGGTGCCACATAAAGAACGCGTGTCGGTTAATAGACGTCCCGCTTGTAGCGCTTGTCTTTTTTCAGCTGCTCGATGTATTCGTTCGCTTGGTCGGGCGTCTTTCCGCCTTCGGTTTCGATGATCTGCTTAAGCGTGGCGTCGACGTCTTTCGCCATCCGCTTCGCGTCGCCGCAGACGAAGAAATGCGCGCCTTCGCCGTCGAGCCAGCGCCAAAGCTCCGCTGAATTTTCCCGCATGCGGTGTTGCACGTAGACCTTGTGTTCCTGGTCGCGCGAGAACGCGCAATCTATCCGCGTCAGGAAACCTTCCCGCTGCATTTGCGCGAATTCTTCTTCGTAAAAATAATCGCACTTCGCCTGCTGCGATCCGAAGAAGAGCCAGGATTTTCCGCGCGCACCGATCGCTTTGCGTTCCTGTAGAAACGCGCGGAAAGGCGCGATCCCGGTGCCGGGACCGACCATGATCATGGGCGTGTCGGGACTTTCCGGCATGCGAAATTTTGACGTTGTCGGATAAACCGGCATCCCGCTCGCATCGGCGCGTTCCGACATGAAGGTTGAGCAGACACCTTTCCGCATCCGCCCATGACTTTCGTAACGGACGACATCGAGCGTGAAATGCACCGCGTCGGGAAACAGCTTTAAACTGGAGGCGATGGAATAGAGGCGCGGCTGAAGTTTTGGGAGCAGCCCAACAAATTCTTCCGGCGTAAATTTAACCGACGGATGTTCCACCAGAAAATCGATCACCTCGAGACCGTAGAGATAAGTATCGAGGTCCTGCTTGCGTTCGGGGTTTAACAAATCTTTCAACAGCGGTGCGCCCGACGCGCGCTCCGCGATCGCCTTTAAGAGCTTCGGACTCGGTTGCGTGATGAGATAATCCTTCGTCAAGGCGTCGCGCAGCGGCAATGGCTCGCCCTTAATCCGCGGCACCATCTCTTCGCCCGTGGCCGCGAGTGCGTGCAGGATTTCGTTCACCAAAACCGGATCGTTGGCAGGATACACGGCCATGGAATCGCCCACCTCGTAGCCGAGTCCCGACCCCGTGAGGTCGACTTCGAGGTGGCGCGTATCCTT
>JBDUAE010000364.1:0-2580 GCA_040004805.1 Chthoniobacterales bacterium
CGATTGTCGACCAGGTGCAGAACGAAATGACGATCGCGCGCGAAGAAGTTTTCGGGCCGGTCCTCAACGTCATGCGGATGGAGGATCTCGACGCCGCGATCGCGCTCGCAAATAAATCGAGTTACGGCAACGGCACCGCCATTTTCACGAACTCCGGCAAAGCCGCGCGCGAATTCAAGAACCGCGTCAAAGCCGGCATGGTCGGAATCAACGTCGGCGTGCCCGCGACGATGGCGATGTTCCCGTTCACCGGCTGGGACGAATCGTTCTACGGCGATCTCCACATCCAGGGCAAAGAAGGCGTGCAGTTTTACACCCAGCAAAAAGTCGTGACCACGCGTTGGTTCGGTGAAGGCGTCGGGGACGTCTGGAAGAAATAGATTCCTTACTTGTCTTCCTTACCCCTGTATCCTACCATCTGGTAATGAAGGCCACCATCACCAGTAAGGGCCAGATCACTATTCCCGGGCCGATCCGGGAACGTCTCGGCTTGAAGGCTGGGCAAGTTTTGGAATTCGACGAAGAAGCGCCGTTTGTGAAAGCGCACCGGGTCATCGATCGCGAAAAAGCCCTGAGCGTCTTGGGCAGCAAGAGCAAGGAACTCGCAGGCAAGACGGTAGACGAATGGCTCACCTGGTTGCGCGGTCCGGTAGAGTTGCCGCCCAAAAAGCGCAAGGCCGCACATGATCGTAAGCGTCGATAGCTCGGTTTTGTTAGGCGTATTGCAGGATCGGGAGCGTTATCGATCATGGCTGGAGTTTATGCTCGACCTGCACGCGCATGCTCAACTGGTGCTGTGCGATGTCGTCTACGCGGAAATCTCCGGCCTTTATCGTGACGAAAACGAGTTGCACCAGGCGCTCGAGCTTTTGGGCTTGAAGTACGATTTCATCCGTTCGGACACCGCATTTTTTGCTGGCCAAATTTATTCCGCCTACCGTCGTGCCGGAGGGCCGCGCACAAATCTCGTGCCTGATTTCTTAATCGGCGCTCATTCCATTCAGCAAACCAACGGGCTGCTGACGACTGATCGTGGTTATCTGCGGCGCTACTTTGCCGGGATCAAGATTTTGCAGCCGACGAAGGTCTGAGAACGCAACGCAAACATCATGTCATTGCTCATCAAAAACGGCGAGATCGTCACCGGCGACGCGCGCTATATAGCCGACATCTTTTGCGAGGGTGAAACGATCACGCGGATCGATTCCGAGATCGCTCCGCCGGCTGGTTGTGAAGTGATCGACGCGAACGGGAAATATGTTTTCCCCGGCTTCATCGATCCGCATACGCACATCTATTTGCCCTTCATGGGCGCGTTCGCGAAGGACACTTACGAGAGCGCGAGCAAGGCGGCGCTGGTCGGTGGGACGACGACTATTTTTGAAATGGTTTGCCCTTCGCGTGACATGAGCGCGGCTGATGGTTTCAAGCTTTGGCAAGAACAAGCAGCGGGGAAATCGGCGTGCGATTACACCTATCACATCGGGGTGACGCGGTTTGACGCGGAGAATGCGGCGCAACTGCGCGAGATCGTCAAAGCCGGGATCTCGTCCTTCAAAATTTTTCTCGCTTACAAAGGCGCGTTCGGGATCGACGACAACGAGCTTTATCACACGCTCAAACTGGCGAAGGAACTCGGCGTGATCGTGACCGCGCATTGCGAGAACGAAACCCTCGTGGCGGAGCGACAGAAGGAGTTGTTAGGCGCGGGCCTGACTGGGCCGGAACAACATCACGAAAGCCGTCCGCCGATCGCGGAGGCGGAAGGCGTGCATCATCTCATGACTTTCGCGGAAATGACCGGCGCGAAGGTTTATATCGTGCATTTGAGTTGCGATGAGGCTTTGCGCGAAGCGCTCGCGGCGCGGCATCGCGGGGTCAACGTTTCGATCGAGACCCTGATTCAATATCTCGTGCTCGATAAGACTGATGCGGAGAAACCAAATTTCGAGGGCGCGAAATATGTGATGTCGCCGCCACTGCGCGATAAACGGAATCAAACGGTGATGTGGAATGGATTGCGCAGCGGCGAAATCCAAACCGTCGGCACGGACCACGCGCCGTTCGATTTCAAGACGCAGAAGCAGCTGGGTCGCGATGATTTCACGAAAATTCCGAACGGGATTCCGTCGCTCGAGGAGCGGGTGAACTTGCTCTTCACGCACGGAGTGAAAACCGGGAAACTCGACCTTCACACCTTCGTTAAGGTTGGGAGCACGAACGCAGCGAAGCTCTTCGGATTATTCCCGCGCAAAGGCGCGATCCAGATCGGCGCGGATGCGGATCTCGTCGTCTACGATCCAAATTATCGCGGCACGATCTCCGCGAAAACGCAGTTGATGAATGTCGATTACAGCGCCTTCGAAGGCTGGGAGATCGAAGGCCGCCCGAGTGTGGTCACGGTGCGTGGCGAAGTGGCCGTGCGTGAAGGAAAATTTGTCGGCACGATCGGGCGCGGTCAGATGCTGAAGCGCGAGGCCGTGGGTTCCTAGGACAGGCGTTGTCCACGAACTTTTTTGTCATCCTGAGCGTAGTGAAGACGCTCCCTGCACCTGTCATCCTGAATCGCGCAGACGATGA
>JBDUAE010000365.1:0-2576 GCA_040004805.1 Chthoniobacterales bacterium
TCTTCGTAGGATCAGCGAGGACTTCAATCCAAGGCGCGCGATAAGGAATCGGGGTGGCGGCGGTGGTAGGCGATCCGATCCAGCCTTTCGGTTCGGAGGTGAGGTGATTCGCGTTGAGATCGACGGAGTTCGTGATCGTTAGGCCGGCGGGCGCGGTGGAACCGGGGATGGTACCTCCAGTGACGGACACCAGATAAACGTCTTCGGCCGGATTGGGCGCAGTGTTATAGGTCGTGGCAGTTCCGGTGATGTCGCGAAGCCCCGTGATGACGGGGACGATCTCGGTATCGATGCCATTAGGGACGGAGCGGTAACCGATCGCGTGGTAGGGCCGATATTTCATCTCCGTGGTGAGTCGGCCAATGGCAGCGTCGACGCCAGCCTGCGCGAGTTGCTCCGCGCGTTCGATACGACCATAGGCAGCCGCGGTCGTTCGCTCGGTCGAGGTGGTGGTGAGAAACGCGACAACGATGATCGTGGCGAGCACCACGATGATGAGCGTGAAAGTGAGGGCAAAGCCTTCGTCACGCGTCGGGTCAGAGAAATACGCGGGCTTTCTGTTCATGGCTTGAGCGCGTTTTGAAGATGGATGCGGGTGGAAAACGTCTGCGCGAGCGGAAGGATTTGGTTTTTGTAAACTGGGCTAGCAGTGTTGAACCAATCGGCCGGTGCGATGTTTTGTGCACTGAGCTGACGTGCCGCCTGCGGACTGATGGCTTTAAACGAAACTTGAATGAATTGCGGCAGGGTCGCGCGGTAGACAATCGGATAGGTTGTCTGTGCAGTGAGCGTTCCGTTGACGTTGTCATAAGGAACGCATTTCAGATCCCAAATGTAGGCAGCGATGATCTCGTCTTCTGCCGGATTTGTCGTCGGATCACTGGGCAAATAGACGGCCCCCGGAAGGACGGGAAGGCCGGTGGGGGCTGGTGAAGGCGAGGGGGGCGGAGTCGGAGTCGGCGCGCCGAACGCGCTTTGCAAGCGGGTGAACGTCGGGTTGCTTTGCAAAACGTGTTTCCGGAGGACGTAAGCGTGGCGCGTAGAATCCCAACTGCAATAGAAGCCGACGGCGCAGATGTCGGTTCGCGCGGGCGTCGCGGTCGGACTCGGCCCAGCAGCCGCGGGATCGCCCACATTCTTGGCCGGGACAAGCGCGTAGATTTGCTGGTTGGATGTGGGGCCAGCGCTGGGGTCGGACGATTGGATAAAGACATTCTCCAGTGAAAGGACCGGGGCGCGGTCGTTTGTTAGGGCCACCCTCAAATCGCGCGACATCAACTCCAGAGCGGCGCGCGCGTCCCGAAAAGCGTCCGTGCGCGCCTCGGCGTGACGCCAGATACCTTCGGCCGACGAAATAATCTGAGCCAGGATGACGACCAAGAATGCGACGATCGCCACCGCGACAAGTAACTCGACTAAAGTAAACGCGACGGCCCGCCGCGATGCAGCAATGCCTTTAATAGGACGCGATGACAGTCGCATAGTTGAGCGGAGGAGCGCCCGTTTCTCGAGCAGTGATACGGAGGTGCACTTCGTTTGCAGTCGCGACGGTGAGGCCGGCAGGCGCGTTATTGAAGATGATTTGAATGGTGAAGTAATCAGCCGCGGTCGCGAAAGCGCCGTCATACGTGGCGAAGAGCTGTGGTCCGAGGGCGTTGCTGGTCGAGAGATTGATTGTTTGGGAATTGCCGAGGAGGTCTAATTTCACCGCGTTGAATGGTTGCGACCGCATGGTTGCAAAAATTTCCTGCGCGATGTGATTGGCGCGCGTTTCCTGAATGCTGGCACGTCCCGATTGGAGGCCAATCGGAAATAGGCCAATAATCGCGAGCAGGGCGAAACCGATCACGCCCAGCGCGAGAACGACTTCCACAAGTGAGAACGCGGCGGCGCGTTTCATTGGGCGACGTATTGGGCTCGGCCATTGTATCGACCGACGGAAATTTCATCCCGCACTGGCTGCTGCGACGAATCCCGGGCGGTGGGTGTTTCGGTTCCCGCATTGACGGAGCCTTCGAAAATGACGAGACGCATCGGCGCAGCGCTCGTCGGTTCCGCGACGGAACCGAGAGGATCGAACTGCAGATAAGGGCAAGTAATCGTCCCGGCGGTGGGTGAAAAAATGAAGGCGGCGGTGGACGGGTTCGAATTACTCGTTAGGGAAGTTCCTGCTCCGCTTGGTTCATTCTGACTGCGAAAGCTGATTCCGCGGGGGAGCTTCTGCCATTTAGTGACCTGCACGTTATGGGGTATTCCCGCAGCGTCATCCTCGAAGACGGCATACGAACGGTAGGAGTATTCATCAGTTACCGAAGTGCCTGCATTTTGGATGATAGTGGCGAATGCGATGTAAGTATTCCGAGAGTCCGCGAGCGCGAGCGCGCGGCCTTGTTCGATGACAGTGGCGAGGTTGCCGAGAGCGCCTTTCCGGCCCTTCGATTTCGAAAGCGATGTCACCGCAGGTACCAATGCAGCCAGCAAGACGGCGATGATTCCGATCACAACCAGTAGTTCGACCAGCGTAAAAGCGCGGGAGCGCTGACGCAGCTGGGGCAGCGTAAAAGCGCGGGAGCGCT
>JBDUAE010000366.1:0-2562 GCA_040004805.1 Chthoniobacterales bacterium
GCCACCACGCCCGTGAGCAAAGGAAACGCGCAATCGTCCAACTCCATCACCACACCTTTGAGCGCATCGAGCGCGGGCGGGATCTCGATTAGATTCAACTGCACCGGCTGTTCCGGGCCGAACATTGCGCCGGAGGCGACACGAAAAAGAAGGGAGTAACCGATTTGCCCGGCCGCACCGGTGATCGCCACTTTGATCGGAGAATTCATGGGAATTACTTAGCCGCGGATGAACACGGATGAAACACGGATTTTTTGGGCGGACTTACGAAGACCCTCCACCGTTCATGTCATCCTGAGCCGCGAAGACGGCGAAGGATCTCGCCGCCGAAGTGATTGTCGACCGAATGTTCGAGGCCGTCGTTCGGGTCTGTGCGAGATCCTTCATCGTCTTCGCGATTCAGGATGACGGTCCGTGCGCGCGATCCGCTATCACGCACGCCCCGTCTTTTCGATCAGCGACCGCACCACCTTCATCCGCCGTTCCACCGTCGGGCTCGTTCCCAGACGTTTGACCGTCAGGTGCAACCGCCGGCTCCAGTTCGAATCGACCGCCGTTCCCGGCACGTTGAACCGGTCCTTGCGCACCAGCAGGTCCGTGATCATGACGATGGCCATCCAGGCGTTGCTCTGGAAAAGCGCCGCCAGCGCCGGCCCATAAAACTCTCGCTCGTACTCCGGCTTCCCGCTCAGCGACTCGATGCCGGCAAAACGCGCTACCTTCTCCAAATCGCCGCGGGCTTGCTCGCTCGTTTCCGTCGGTTTCTCGATCGCTTCCTCCCACAGCGCGCGCAACGGTTTGTGATCGTGCGTGGCAAAGGTCGCGACCGAAAGCCGCTCGTATTCTTCCCCGGGAATGACGCTCCCATCGGAGCGCGTTTCCCATTGCGGAATCTTGAAGCCCGCGATGCCTAACGACTGCAGACTGGGCCGGACGTAATTAGGCACCGTCCCGAGATCTTCACCCACCAATCGCGTGTCCCCCGCTGCCTCCAACGCGACGCGCAAATAATCCTCACCCTCGCGCCGATTGGCCTCGGCGTTCTCGTACGATTCATCGTCGCGCGGCGCGAACTGCGGCCAACGGCCGTGAGTAAGCTCCATCATCTCTTCCCAGCTCAGCGGTAGAAATTCCGCGCTCCGCTGCGGTCGCCACGGGAAGGAATAGATACGGTAAAAACCGAGCACGTGATCAATTCGGAAGACGTGAAAAACACGACGCACGCCGGAAATGCGCTGCCGCCACCAAGCCAGCTCGTCTTGCCGCATCGCCTCCCAGTTATAGAGCGGGATACCCCAATTTTGCCCCCATTTCTGGGTGAACTCGTCGTCCTTGAAATACGGTTCCGGCGGCGCCCCGCCCGACCAATCGAGCGCAAAGAGATCGCGCCGCGCAAATACATCAGCGCTGTAATAACTGACCCCAAACGGAATATCCCCCATGAGCGCGACGCCGCGCTCTTCCGCGTAAATTTTCGCCGCCGCCCATTGGTCGTAGGCAATCCATTGCACGTAGCGGAAAAATGACTGCCGCTCCGCGAAACGCGCCTGCGCTTCCGGCGTTTCCTGTTCGAACCATTGCCGCGCCGTCGCCATCGATTGATGCTCCAGCGGCCACTGATCCCAGGCCTCGCGACCACCGTTTTCCTCCATCAGTGCACGGAAGAAAACGTAATCGTCCAGCCATACGCGCTCACTTTCGAGAAATTCTTGGAAACCAGCGACGGCCTCGTCACCCGCCAGCCGACGCGCCTCAAACCGCACAAAAGCGCACTCCAACAAAGCCCGTTTTAGTGCGCGCACCTGCCCATGCTTCACGCCACCTGAACGCAACTTCTTTAGATCGAATTGCGCCACGACCTCGTCGTAATCCTCGCGCGTCAAATCCTGTGGCGACCCCGGCGCGAGGTGGAGCGTGGTCGGTTCCAGCGCCATCGCGCTGATCGCATTGTAGGGGCTGTGGTCGCCTCCGGTCTCATTGATCGGCAACAGCTGCACGACCTTGAATCCGACCCCTGCCGCCCAATCGACGAACTCCCGTAACGTCGCTAGATCGCCAATCCCGAGATCATCCTCGCTGCGCAAGGCAAAGAGCGGTGTGAGCACTCCCGCGATGCGGTTTTCGGGGGAAAGATTCATTTAGCCACGGGCTCAAAAATCAACGCCGCGAAACCTGCCAATCCTCCAGCAACTGCGTCGGAATCTCCTTCAGAAACCGCGAAGGCCGCTGGAACATATCGCCGTAACCGGCGTTCAAACGCATCTGCGGCCAGGTGAGATACAGCTCGTCCTTCGCTCGCGTGATCGCCACGTAAAATAGCCGACGCTCTTCCTCGATCGCTTCGCGCGTATCGAGCGAGCGCGTGCTCGGAAACATTCCATCGGTCAGCCAGATGACGAAGACGGTGTGGTACTCCAACCCTTTCGCCTGGTGCACGGAGGAAAGGTTCACCGCTTCCGTATCCGCACCTTGATTCGGCGCAGCCTCCGCATCGACGTTGCTGATGAGCGCCAGTTGCGCGAGGAATTCGTTCACATCCTTGAACTGCCGCGAGAAAGCCGC
>JBDUAE010000068.1:0-8562 GCA_040004805.1 Chthoniobacterales bacterium
AAACGACGACCGAATTCCCAGTGCAATTTGAAATCCCCATTCATCGGCCGGGTCAGGGCGAGAAAGGCGCACGCGAGCAGAATCAGAATCCCGACGCCGAGCACGAATCGCCGTGCCCAGACTTCGTGGTTCGCGCAAAATTTCGACAGCCGGTGGAGGAGGTCTCTCATTTACCTACGCTCTCTCATGGGCTAAACTGGACTCCATGACAACGATGCAGGAAAGCGTTGCGGAACAGGTGATCGATCATTTGGTCTCCGCAATCGAATCGACCCCACTTTGCTCGGAGCCTTACTCTCACTTCTATCTCGACCAAGCTTTCCCCGACGCCGTTTTCCGCCAGATGTTGGAGCTGCTGCCCGCGCCCGCCGCCTTCGGTGGCGATAATCCGCGCAAGCACACTCGCGACGACGGTTTGATCACGCGCAATGTCCTCAGTGTTTCTCCACCCGCGCTCGCGGCGCTGCCGGAGGAGCAAAAGATTTTTTGGAACGAAATCGGCGCCGCCCTGATCTCGCCGCGCTTGAAGGATGCGGTCTTCGCCAAGCTCGCGCGCGACCTCAGCCGACGTTTTAATATTCCCGCGGAACAGCTCACGACGATCCCGGCTTATCCGAAACCGGCGCTGGTGAAAGATCTCGGCGGTTACGAAATCGCGCCGCACAAAGACACGCGTTCGAAGATCGTGACGATGCAATTTTATCTCCCGGCCGATTTTACGAAGGCTCATCTCGGGACGGCGGTTTACAAGGTGGACTGGCTGCAACCGAAGGTGCTGCTTTCGCCGCGCAATCGTTTCAAGAAGGTGAAGCAATTTTCGTTTCAACCGAACAGCGGCTACGGCTTTGCGGTCGGTTCGAAAAGCTGGCACGGCCGCGAAACGGTCCCGATGGCGTCCGGCGAACGCAATTCGCTCATGCTGATTTACTACGCCGAGCCGGGCAAAGGCTGGTAGGCGTCTGCAAGCAGGCGGCGACCGAAATCCGCCAGCAAATTCTCCGCGTCCGCCCGGGTGAAGGCAGTCGTCCGATAAGTCGTGTCGACAAAAATGCGGCCGCGCCGGGTCGTGATCATAAGCACGATCGGCACCGCCGGACCCGTGGTCACGACGCGGCGGAACTCCGCGATCGGTTCCGTTTCCAGCCAGCTTCCGCTGAGATTCACATTCGAAAGGCCGGCCATGAGCGGCGCGCCGCGTTGAAACATTGTGGCCTGCGATGAGCGCGAACGGGCCAGTCGCCAAAATAACCAGCCCGCGGCTGGCACGGCGCTATTTGAGATTTTTTTTAGCCGACATGTTTTCGTGGCGATTTTGCCGACGAGTTCCGGGAGCGACACATTTTCCGGATGCGGTTCTGCGATCGAATATTCGCTAATGAGCAATCCAAACTCAGCGTGCGCCGGCTCAGCCAGAAAGCGCCGCAAATCCATCGCGGAAGCCACGCCGATGGAATCACGCCGCGCGCCGTTCTTCCAAAGATGCATCGCTCCGCAGGCTTGCGCCGCGGCTGCAAGAAAAACGTCGTGGATGGTGGCGTGTTGACGACGAGCCAACTGACGGACCGCCTCGAGCGCGGATGCGGGAAGTTCGCTTTGAAAACAGCGCGCCGTGAAATCCAGCGGGTCGCGATAGGAGGGACGGGCCGCGCGCCGAAGTCCGCGCGCTTGTCGCAAAAACGCGCTCCCTTCCCGCCACAAATTCTTACGCGCTCGAAAGATTGCCGCGCGCCGCAGCGGCGGTAACTCGCGCGATTGTCGGAGCGCGTAGATTCGTTCGAGCAAGGCGCGCGCGGAAAAATCATCCGCCACCCAGTGATCGAGAACGACGCCAAACCAATGTCCGCCCGCTGCGTGCAGCGCGAAGAAGCGCACCGGTAATTCGCCGGGAGCGAAGGCGCGATTCAGCTCTCGGTCGAGCTGTTGATCGATCTCGAGCGACGGTGTTTCCACCATCACCGGGGCGGTTCCGAGTTCGAGACTTTGCAGCGCCGCCTCCGTCGCGCGGCGCCATGCTACTAAGTCCAGCGGTTCCTCCAAACGGAGCGCGTGGATAAAATTATACGGCGCCAACTCCGACCAGCCGCGCATGAGCGATTGGAAGGAAGAAAGAGGGCGGGAGCAGTGCGAGCTCACTTTTTCGCGGCCAAAATTTCCGCGTAGAGTCCCAGAAATTGCGTCGTTTGCCGCTCGAAGGTGTTAGCCAAGGCGACGGCACGGCCCGCTGCTCCCATCGTGCGGCGCAGGTGGGGATCCAAGAGCTGCCGCATCCGCGCGGCGAGGGAAGTGGCGTCGTCAGGTTGCTCAAGAATGAATCCATCGGCGCCCTCAGTCATCAATTCGGAGGCGCCATTGTAGCGAGTCGTGATCACCGGTAATCCGCAGGCCGCCGCTTCCAGGGTGACGAGACTGCACGGGTCATACCAGGTCGGATGGATGAACGCATCTGCGGCGGCAAAGCATGGCAGCGGATCGACTGAGCCGATGAACGAAACGCTGCGACCAAGCTTTAAACGCTCCGCCAGCCTAACGAACGGTTCCGGTTTCTTGCCGCCGGCGATTACCAGCCGGATCGGCACGCCATCGGCCCGGAGCTGCGCGGCGGCGCGGAGGAAAGTCTCGGCATTTTTCAGAAGGAGATTGTGCGCCAGCATCAGGAAAAGCGTTTCCTCCTCGCCGATTCCCAGATCGCGCCGGGCGCGCTGGCGTCCTTCCTCGGCGGCGGGCGCGAAACGCTCCACGTCCACTCCATTCGGAATCACGCGAAGTCTCGCGGCGGGCAATTGATGCAAAGTCTCGAAATGTTGCGCCACCATTTGGGAGACAGCCACGATGACGGCCGCGCTTTCGTGATGTTGCCGGCGCTCCACTTCCGCGAGTTCGCGGTAACGTCTCTCCCGCCAGAAACGAATCTGCCGCCACTTCGGAATCCGCAGAAGATTGTGTTCCCAGGATGCACGGGTCGATCCGCCGTGCGGGTGAATAATATCGGCGTGCCACCCGATTCCCATATCGTGAATGAGGTCGAACCCGAACGCGGGCAAGCGCGCGGCCAGGAGTTCACCCCGGACGACGCGGGAGCGGGGCATGTCGTCTAAACAATGGGCAATGATGCCGCTATCCGCTGCGGTCGAGGCGAATTGAAACGCGACCACGTGGACCTCATGTCCGCGGGCCAGCAGACTACGGGCAAATTGCCACGTCCAATGCTCCAGACCGCCACGCGCGGGGTCGAATTGCTCAAGGACGAGACCTATTTTCACGCAAGAAATATATCTGAGCTTCGTTGTTTACCCGGGCGGAGATCGAATCTACCGTGTTCCCGCGTGGCCATCCATCCAACGGCTGTTGTCAGCTCCCGTGCCGAACTGGCGTCCGACGTGCAGATCGGACCCTATGCGATCATCGAAGACGACGTCCAGATCGGCGCCGGCTGCGAAATCGGTGCGCACGCGGTCATCAAACGTTACACCACTCTCGGGGAACGGAACCGCGTTTTCGAGCACGCCACCCTTGGGGGCGAGCCGCAGGATACAAAATTTAAAGGCGAGCGCAGCCGCCTTCTCATCGGCGATGAGAACATGATTCGCGAAAACGTCACGATTCATCGGGCTACCGGCGAAGATCAGGCGACGAACATCGGTTCGCGAAATTTCATCATGATCGGCGTCCATGTCGCGCATAATTGCGTGCTCGGCGACCATTGCATTTTTGCCAATGGCACCGCCCTCGCCGGTCACATCATGGTGGAAGATCACGTTTTTCTTTCGAACGAAGTGGGCGTGCATCAATTCGTTAGGCTGGGACGTTACTCCATGGTCGGAGCTAAGGCGAAGATTGTACAGGATGTGTTGCCGTTCTTGATTACCGACGGCAATCCGTGCCGGGTTCGGGGTTTGAATTCTGTCGGTCTGCGGCGCGCCGGTTTCTCGCCCGCAGCTCGTCTGAATTTGAAACGCGCCTGCCATCTTTTATTGCGTTCGATGCTCCCGCTCGAGACCGCGCTTCGGGACATGGAACGTCTCGATGATGAGAACGTTTCCCATCTCATTCAGTTTATCCGCGGGTCGCGCCGTGGTTTCACGCGCGAACATCGCAATGGCTCGAAAGTCTCGGCGCATGATAGCGCTGCGCATGCCATCGCCGTGGGCGCTGTCGGCTAAAAAAGCGCGGTTCCTTGCCGCTCGCCTTCCAGACGTCCCAAGTCGTTCCGCGAGATCTTTGATCGTCCGCGACAGGTGCGGAAGCGTTTAATTTGCCTGAGATTTTGGAGAAACTGCAAGCACAGCGGAAGGATTAACGCCGTCGCCGTTCCAGTTATCTTTCATGCCGCGCCGGAAGAGCAACGATGAACCCGAGCAAACCGCGCCGCGCGTGAAGAAAGCGCCCTCCCCGCCGAGGTCGTCGGTCTGGATCGCCCTCGGGGTCCTGCTTCTCGCACTGCTGCTCTCGTTCCGCTTCGATCTTGCGGTCGATCAATGGGTCGCGGGGCATCGTGACCTGTTCTGGGAAGGAACCGCGAAAGCCTGCAGCCGTTATTTCGCCTGGCATTTTCTCATCCTTGGCGCCGTGGGAGCTGGCGTGATCGCCTGGTGGCGCGCGCGGCGGGATTTGGTCAGGATTTTTTGTGTCATGATCGTCGCGGCTTCCGTGGCCGGCTTATCGGCCGATATCCTGCGCGGAGTCCTCGGGCGGACGCGGCCTTCCGCGAAAGTGACGCAAGGCTGGTATGGTCCGCGTTCCGGCTCGGAATGGTTGATTGGGAAACACGCCTACAATTCCTTTCCTTCCGGCCACACCACGGCGGCGACGGGCTTTGCTTTGCCGCTATTCTTTTGGCGTCGCCGGTGGGGCTGGGTGGCGGTCCCGTTCATCGCGGCGGTCGCGGCCGCGCGCGTGTATTTAGGTGCGCATCATCTTTCGGATGTGCTCGCAGGCATGCTGCTCGGCGCGTTGCTCGCGTCCTGGATTTGGCGACGCTTTACGGCGCGGTCGTGGGCAGCGGAGCCAGCGTGATTTTTTCCTCGAGGGCGAGCACGTTATCCACGCCGCGGATCTGCGCGGTGACGACTGGCGGCGAGCCGTCCCAATTAATTTCGAGCAGCCCAAAATTGAAGTTAGGGTAATTTTTTCCAAGCCGGAACCGGTTCGCCTCCTTCTTAAAATCGTAGAGGATATTGCTCTGGGCGTGGTGCGTCATCCCGCTCGAGGTGATGTCGTAGAGCGGCAAAGGGAGCCGCGGATCGACCGCGCGGGAGATTTCGCCGAGATGTCGGTCGCCGCTGAGCAGGATGACATTGCGGGCTCGAGTTTTCGCGAGCAGGTCGAAGAGACGGCGCCGGGCGCGGGGGAAGTTGGCCCATTTCTCGAACGGCTGTTCGTCCGCCAGAACTTGAATGCCGGAACCGATGAGATGGATATCAGCGCTGCTGTCGGTTAATTCCCGCTCGAGCCAGGCCCATTGTTCGTCCCCGAGAATGTCGGACTCCGCCTCCGGCGTCCGCGTGATCCAGGACCATAACTCCCGCGGCTCTCCGCGGTGGTAATGCCCATCGAGCAGGATCACTTTCACCTGTCGGCCGGGCGGGCCGAAAGTGTAGGCGGCGTAAATGCCGGCTTGCGCGCGGCGCGGGCTTGCTGGCGGTTCATCCAGAAAATCGAGAATCCATTCCTGGCTCTCTTTCTTATGCGCGTTTTCTGCCCCGCCGTCCTTCTCGCCGTAATCGTTGTCATCCCAAACCCCGATGACGCGGGCGCGCTGGCGCAGTTCCTGATAATCGGGCTGAGCCTTCGCGCTGCGATAACGGCGCACCAGATCGCCCGGGACATCGGCGCGCCCGTAAACGATGTCGCCCAGCCAAATCCAAAGCTGCGGCTGACAGGCGAGGATCGGCTTCCAGAGGAGTTGCGGGCGGTATTCGCGATTACAGGAACCGAAGGCGATCCGCGTCAGCGCAGACGTCTCGGGAGTTTCTTCTGGGAATGCTGCGGTGGCGCCGAAAAGCAGCGCGCAAAGCAACAAAATCCCAGCGCGCATGTCCTAGGTCTCGACTTCCACCGTGGCCGACTCCGTCGTAAATGTTTCGGGCCGCGCCACGGCCAGGCCTTGTTGCCGGGCCATCTGCGCAAAATGGCCGTTGCCCTCCAGCAGTTCCTCGAAGGTGCCATTCTCAATCACGCGCCCGGCCGCGAGCACGATGATCTTGTCCATTTCCGCAAGGGTGGAGAGACGGTGCGCCACGCAGATGACGGTGCGGTGTTCTTCCAACCGATCGACTGTGGCTTGAATATCGGCTTCCGCCTTGGCATCGAGCGAGGCGGTGGCTTCATCGAGGATGATAATCGGAGCGTCGCGCACGAAGGCGCGCGCGATGGAAATGCGCTGCCGTTGCCCGCCGGAAAGACGCACGCCGCGCTCGCCCACGCGCGTTTCGTAGCCTTGAGGAAGGTGGGAAATGAAGTCGTGACAGCCCGCCTCCTGCGCGGCGGCTTCGATCTCCGCCTGGGTCGCGCCAGGTTTGGCGCAACCGATGTTCACCGCCACGGTTTGGTCGAAGATCACCACTTCCTGGCTAACGAGTCCAATCAGACGCCGGAGATCGGCCGCGCGCACGTCGCGCAAGTTGTGGCCGTCGATCAGCACCGCGCCTTCTCTTGGATCGTAGAAACGCATCAGCAGATTCACTAGTGTGCTCTTGCCGGAGCCGTTATCGCCGGCGATTCCGATCTTCATTCCGCGATCGATCTTGAGGGTGAGGTGATCGATCACCGGTTGCTGATCGTAGGCAAAACAGACGTCACGAAACTCAATCCCCGAGGAAAACTCTGGCAGCGGCACCGCATCCACGCGCTCCTGCACCGCTGGTACTTCCGCTAAAACCTGCGCCAACCGATCGACGCCCAATTTTGATTCCTGCAAAGTGAGATGAAGCCGCGCCAGATTTTTCACCGGAATAAAAAAGAAGAGCATCCCGGTCAGGAAACCGACCATATCCGGTGTGGTCCGGTGGCTGTAAAAGACGTAAATGATCAGCATCCCGAGACCGAACATTGAAAAAGTCTCGATGATGGGATTGATCTGCTCACGCGCTCGGACTGCTTTCATCGTCCCGCCGATTAAGTCACGAGAGAGTTGGCGAAAGCGCAGTTCCTGTTCCTTCTCGAGATTCAACGCCTTCACCACCCGAATCCCCGGCAGCATCTCCACCAACAAACTCGCCTGACTAATCGTGGCCTTGATCCCGATCGCCGCCGCCGCCCGCGCTTTTTTGCCCAAGGTGGAAATCGGGATCAAACACAGCGGCGTGAGCACGAGTGCGGCGATGGTTAGTTTCCAATCGATCGCGCACAAAGCGATCGTGATTCCGATCATGCTGAACGGTTCCTCTATGGCATCGGCAAAGCCGCGACTGAGACAGCGATTGAGTGCCGCGGTGTCCCCGTTGATCCGCTGGAGCAGATCTCCCATGCTGGTACGATTGAAATATTCCAGCGAGAGGCTCTGCAATTTCACCAGGACATCGCCGCGTAAATCATTCACCGTCCGTTCACTCACAGAAGCCATCAAGACCGCGGCGAGATAACTGGCGAGCCCGCGGATCCCCACCATCAGCGGAAGAAAAAGGAGGCCACCAAAGAACTGCTTGGTATTGATCTCGCGTCCTTTTCGCGGGAGCCACGGATCGACCAGCTCGTAAGTCACCGCCTCCACCCGCGACATTTTTGCTTTCCCGGAAGCAACATCTTCGGCGGTAGGTGGAGAATTAAAGCGATCGAGAATCGTCTTCGTGCCCCAGACGAAACCACCGTTCGAGAGCCCGTAGAGCATCGAGAACATAATCCCGAAGACCAGGGCCAGCCAGTAACGGCGCAGGTAAGGCGCGCCGAAGCGGATGATGTCGATGATGTAGTGCAAGCGAAGGTGCGGATTCTAAATCAGCCCGCGCGCCTGCGCCACCGCTGGCGCGCGTGGGCCAATATGCGCCTTGAAAATCAACCTGCCACTTGGCATTGAAAGGGGCGGTCACGCCTTCTGGTCCGTTCTGGTTCCATGCCCACTTCTTCGCGCGCGATTCTCATGACGGCCGGCGACGTCTCGGGCGACGTCCACACCGCCGCGCTCGCCCGCGTTTTCCTACAACGGCATCCGGACTACACGCTGCGTGTTCTAGGTGGAGCGCGGTTGCAAGCCGTGGCCGCGGAAACGCCGGGCAGCGACGTATTAGGCGACACCACCAATTGCAGCGCAATCGGCATTCTTTCCGCGATCAAAGTCTTTTTTCGCTGCCGGAAATTACAGATGCAGCTCTACCGTTTTCTCGATCGTAATCGCGTCGACGCCGCTGTGCTCTGCGACTGGGGCGCGTTCAATGGCCGGATCGTTTCGGAGCTGCACGCGCGCGGGATTCCGGTGCTTTATTATTTTCCGCCGCGTTCCTGGCAGCGTTCGGAAAGTGCCGGCCTCGGCATCGTTCCTTACGTCAATCGTGTCGCCACCCCGTTCGAATGGTCGGCGCAACAGTTACGTGCCGCCGGTTGCTCGGCAGAATGGGTGGGTCATCCCGC
>JBDUAE010000367.1:0-2559 GCA_040004805.1 Chthoniobacterales bacterium
CAGTTCGAAGTGCATTTTCTCCGGCAAGCCGCCGACGTTGTGATGACTCTTGATCACGTGCGCGGGATTACCGTCGATGGCCACACTCTCGATCACGTCCGGATAGAGTGTGCCTTGGGCGAGGAAGCGATAGCTGTGGCCGCGCGCGCCTTGCTTGGCGTCGTCGCTGAGCAACTCCTCCGTCGCGTTTTGAAACACTTCGATGAATTCATTCCCGATCACCTTCCGCTTCTGCTCGGGATCCGTTACGCCTTCGAGTTTCTTGAGGAAGCGTTCGGAGGCGTCGACGTATTTTAGTTTGATGTGAAAATTTTCGCCAAAGACACGCTGGACCATTTCTTCCTCGCGATCCCGGAGGAGACCATTGTTGACGAAAATGCAGGTCAATTGATCGCCAATTGCCTTGTGCAGCAGAGCCGCGACGACTGAAGAATCTACCCCGCCGCTTAGGCCCAACACCACTTTCTCGGTGCCCACCTGTTGCCGGACCCGCGCGCACGCTTCATCGATGAATGACCCCATGGTCCAATCCATCGCGCAGTGACAAATGTTGTAGACGAAATTTTGGATGATCTCCTTGCCGCGCGGCGTGTGCGCGACCTCGGGATGAAATTGCAGTCCGTAGAGCTTCGTCTCCGGATTTTCGATCGCCGCGAAAGGGGAATTTTCGGTATGGGCCGCGGCGCGAAATCCGCGGGGCAAGGCGGTGACTTTATCGCCGTGACTATTCCAGATATCGAGTTGGCCGCCGATGCCGGCGAAGAGATGCGAGCCGTTGGCCACGTGTAACATTCCCGCGCCGTATTCCCGCCGGGCGCTGTGTTCCACCTGACCGCCCAGATGTTGAGCCATCAGTTGCATGCCGTAGCAGATGCCTAGAACTGGAATCCCGAGGGCGAAAATTTCCGGATCTAATTGCGGCGCGCGTTCATCATAGACACTGGCCGGTCCGCCAGAGAGCACGATGCCGTCTGGCTTGGAGGCAGCGACTTCCGCGGCAGGGAGATCGAAACGAACGATCTCGGAGTAAACCTGGCATTCGCGAATGCGGCGCGCGATGACCTGAGTGTACTGCGAGCCGAAATCGAGGATGAGAATCTTGGAATGCGCGGAGGGCGTGGACATTGCGCGCTATTCGCCGGGCAGGCCCGCGCCTCCGCGCGGCTTGACGTAGGGATCGTCGGTGCGGTCGATATCGGAGGTGAGTTGACCCTCCCCGCGAATTCCACGCCCGAGGCGATCCTGCAACTCCTGCGATGTCGGGCCTTCTTCAGCGCAGCTGCTAAGCCCGAGAGCGCTGGCGAAAGCAAGGGCAGCCAGCAGCGGTTTCACGGCGCAAGAGTAGGTGAGTGGCCTGCCATTGCAAGGAAATCGCCACTCGCGGTTGCCAATTATTAAATAGAGCGAAAGACTCGCGGCAATGATCACGCCGGAGGTTCTAGTGCAGGGCTACCGGTTCGGCGTTTTTCCGATGGCGATGGAGGACGGCGCGATCGAATGGTTCTCGCCGGACCCGCGCGGGATTTTGCCCTTGGCAGATTTCCATGTCCCGCATGCTTTAGAGCGGGTTTTGCGCAAGGAAACCTTCGAGATTCGGATCGATCAATCATTCGGTGAGGTGATGCGGCGCTGTGCAAAACGACCCGAGACCTGGATCAACTCGGAGATCATCCAGAGCTACACCCGGCTGCACGAACTTGGCGGCGCGCATTCTGTGGAAGCGTGGAGCGAAGACAGGCTAGTCGGTGGTCTCTACGGAGTCGCAGTGGGGGGCGCTTTCTTCGGCGAATCCATGTTTCACGAAGTGACTGACGCGTCGAAAGTGGCCCTGTGTGCGCTGGTGGAAAGATTGCGGGCGCGAAAGTTCACCCTCTTGGATACGCAATGGCTCACGCCGCACTTGCAGCGCTTCGGCGCGGTCGAAGTTTCGCGGAGGGAGTACATGCACCTTCTCGCAAAAGCGACCGCGCTGCCGCGCCACTTTGGCGATCAGACCTGAAAACATTGTCGCGAAATGCGCGTAGGAATCGGGAAAAATTAGCCGACACCGTCCCACTTCGTCAGAAAAGCTGAATGCTTGCGCTCGATGCAGTTTCTTGCATAGTGACGGCCCGGTTCCAGAGGCGCAAACGAGAGCGCTCGAGCCGTGCGGCTGGGTAGCTCAGTTGGTAGAGCAGTGGACTGAAAATCCACGTGTCGGGGGTTCAATTCCCTCCCCAGCCACCTCTTTCGTTTGCCGAATTTCCTGTGGCGGTGGCCGAATAGGAGACGGAAGACGAAGGCGCAGCTTCGCGTTAGGATGAGGCTATGAAAGCGATCGCGTTCCTGATTCTGCTGCTCTTGAATTTACGCGTATCGGCCGGAGAGACGACACCCGAGTTTGACTCCGCCGCAGCGGCGCGCTTTGCCAATCTGGCGCTGGCTTGTGTCGGGAAAGAATATCCCAACAAGATCAGCCATACGCTGCAAAGCGACGCCGATGTGGCCGCGCCGCGCCAGCTCACGCCGGCCTTTTACGGCTGCTACGATTGGCATTCTTCCGTGCATGGGCACTGGTTG
>JBDUAE010000069.1:0-8539 GCA_040004805.1 Chthoniobacterales bacterium
TGCTGGTCGCGACGTAACCGCGCATCTCAGTTACCAAGGCGGTGATCTTCTGCACCGCGTCATCGAAACCGATGACTTCGAGTTCGACCTGGGCGTTGCGGACGAGCTTGCGGTTCGCATCGGGATTTGCTGCCTTCGACGGCTTTTCGTCACCGGGACCTCCGGCGGAAGGATCAGAGCCATGCGATTTCATTTCCTCCGGTGCCGCTGCTACCTTCCGAGCATCCGGGCGTGGTATGCCCATAAGTCGGCCGCTGCCACCCCGCGCAGCAGCCGATGCGGGAGGCGGTGGCGCTGCGTTCGCAGCTTGCTTGCCCACGGCGGTCGCATTGTAAACGGTGACCGGCAATGATGACTCGGTTTCGGCCGTCGGAACGTGCGAACCGGTAACGACTACGCGTTCGGCGTCGCGGGTGACGCCCTCCGCGATTCCAGATTCATCGCCCCCATTGCTTTCGTTTTCAGTCGAAGCTTGACGCGCGAACGAAGGGAGCTGACGCAAACCTTCAACGGGCGTCAGAAAGCCCCCAAGAGACTCCGCGTGTTCGCCAGTCACAAGGCGTCCCACTTCAACCATGGTGAGTAAGACTGCGGCGACGGCCACGACTTGGGCGGCGCGAGAGCGAAGTAGATTTGCGAACACGGAAAACACTCCAGCGCGGTGCGGCAGCTTTTGGCGAAAACCGGAAAGAACGCGTTGTTCAAAGGTGATGTCGGGTTTCACTTCGTCGAGGATGGTGGAGATCATATTGTGGGTGGCGAGTTCTTCGGCGTACAGGGCGCGGCAGGTCTCGCAATTAGCGAGGTGCTCTTGCAGCGCGTTGCGTTCTTCGGCGGAAAGCTGGTCGTGCACGGAGGCGGCCAGCCACGGTTCGATGTCGTCGTGAATGGTTGGCATGGTGGTTAGTCCATTGAGGCGAGCGCGGGTTGGAGGCGCTTGCGCATGGTTTGGAGGGCGCGGCCGAGAATGCCGCGGAGCGCGCCATTCGTTAGGCCAAGGGTTTGCTCGATCGTGGCGTAATCGAGCGCGTCGAAATAGCGCAGGGTGAGGGCGAGACGGTGGGTTTCCGGCAAGGCGGCGAGCGCGCAGTGTACGTGTCGGCTAAGATCAGCTTCGCGCGCGATTGTATCCTGATGCTCGGAAGTGGTGTCGGCTATTTCTTCGAGTTCGTCGACTAGTGCGACATCGTGTCGGCGGCGCGCGGCATCGCGGGCCCGATGGCGGGCAATGGTCGCAAGCCAAGCCGGAAATTTCTCAGGGTCGCGCACGCGCCAGCGTGATTTCCAGGCTTTGACGAATGAATCCTGAACCACGTCCTCCGCCCCCGCCCGATCCTGCAGGACTCCGTAGGCGATGGCAAAAAGCGTGCGACTCGAAGCGCGGATGATCGTCTCAAAAGCGTCGCGGTCGCCTCGAATGGCGGCGCGGTAAATCTCGCGATCGGTTGGGTCCATGGGGGTTCTTCACCAGCCTAGACGCCGTCGCGCGCGAATCCGCGCGAAAAATCTTTAGAAAATCTCGACCGTGCAACCTTTGGTCACGAGATCCTTGATCCGCGCGGCGTCCCAGTTCGCGGTTCGAATGCAACCGTGGCTGGCGGCACGACCGATCGTCTCAGGATTGTTCGTGCCGTGGACGCCGACGTGGGGTTTGTTCAACCCCATCCAAAGCACACCGACTGGGTTATTTGGGCCGGCGGGCAAGTTGAAGAAGTGGTCTGTTTTCACGCCGGAATTCAGGACGCCTTCATCGTGGCGAAACCAGGGAAGAGTCGCGATGCCGAGGATTTTCCAGGTGCCGATGGGCGCCGGCAGAGTGGTCGATCCGGGGGTGATGGGAAATTCTGCCACGAGCTTATCGCCATCGTGAATTTCCAGGAAACGTTCGTGGGTATCGATCACGACTTTGCGTTGCGCGAGCGCGGGATTATCCGGCATAAAACCTTCGTGCAATTTTTCGATCTCGAATGGTTGGACGTTCGGGACATTGACGGTGTCCCCGGGTTTTAGCGCTTCGAAATTGATTCCCGGGTTAATCTTGCGGACGAAATCTTCGGCGGCGTGAAAGCGCTCGGCGATGAATTCCAACAGCGAGCCGTACTTCAGCGCCTTCAGCTTTGCCTGCTCAGATGGCTTCGATGAAACCGGCCCGACGAAGTTCATAGCCTCCGGCGGAATCGTGTAAGTGATATAGGCCTGCGGCACCTCGGCGAGGAGCGATTGATCGACGGCGCCGGTCGTCTCCATGCCGTTGGCGCGTTTGTAGGCGAGGAGGGCTTTGCGGAAAAATTCGCCAATCTTGCCGTCAATTTTACCCGGGCCAAATTCGTGGTTATCGAGGAAAATCTGCAGCCGCACACTGGTTTCCTCGTCGTAATTTGGGAGCGCGACCATCGGTGTCGGATCCGGCCGGGGACGCGGCGGCACGACCGGCTTCTTCGGTTTTTGCACGGGGGCCACAATCTTCGGAGCAGGCGTAGGCGTCGCCGCGCGCTTGAAAAAAGGGAGATGGAAAGTACTCGCCCGCGGCGTTGGTGTGGGTGCCGCAGCAACGACCGCAGCCGTCAGGAAGAAGGTCAGTGATGGGACCGCTCGGAAAAAATTCATCAGCTGAAAGTAATCGGCGAGAACGCTCCTTTGCGCAACGCGTCGGCCATTAAATCGAAATCGAAATCCGGGGCGCGGTCGCTGTGAAATTTTATGACGTCTTAACCCAACACCGCAGTACTTCCGCCACGCTCCAAGCCTGCGCGATGCAGCCGCGCGGCGTGTGCGGTTCCTCGGCGTCGAACACTTCGCTAATGGTGCCAATCCCGGCCTCCGCCAGATGAGCGGGGAAGGCATCGAGAAAGGAGCGCGCTTGGGTGCGGTCGTCCGGGTTCACTTTCAGCCAGGCGTCGATGAACGGTCCGATCAGCCACGCCCAGACGGTGCCCTGGTGATAGGCGGCGTCGCGAGTCCGAAGATCGCCGTGATAGGTCGGCTTGTAATCCGGATGGTGCGGCGAAAGCGAGCGCAAGCCGACGGGCGTGAGCAGTTCGCGTTGCACGACTTCGAGCACGGCGGCCCAACGTGCCCGCGCGAGAATCGGATAATCCAGTGAGATCGCGAAAATCTGATTTGGCCGACAGGACGAATCGTCGCCGCCCGCGAGAGAATCGACTACGTCATAGAGGTAACCGCCTTCGGCAAACCAGAAGCGCGCGTTGAATGAAGTAGCCGCCTGCTGCGCGTGTGCGGCGTAGAGATCGGCGGCCGCGTTATCGCCGGTCTGCCTGAGCCAGCCTTCGAGACATTTCAGCGCATTAAACCAAAGCGCGTTGATTTCGACTGCCTTTCCGCGGCGCGGCGTCACTACCCAATCGCCCATTTTCGCATCCATCCAGGTGAGCTGATAACCCTCCTCGCCCTGCACCAGCAAACCATCGTCCGGATCGACATGAATATTGAACTTCGTTCCGCGGAGGTGTGCGTCGGCGATTTCGCGCAGCGTCGGCAAAAGCAGATTGAGCGTGATCTCGTCTTTCGTCTGCGCGAGGTAACGGCCGAGAGCGTGGAAGAACCAAAGGGTGGCATCGGCGGTGTGATAGAGTCCCTCGTTTTTTCCATCCGGGAACATGTTTGGGATCAATCCGTCCCGCACGTAGTGCGCGAAAGTACGCAAGATGTAGCCCGCTTCCTCTGCCCGACCAGTCGTTAGGGTGAGCCCTTCCAGACTAATCATGGTATCGCGGCCCCAATCGGTGAACCAATGATAGCCTGCGATCACCGTCCGCACTTCGTCGCCGGTGGCGTGGGCGCGGGCGGCGTCGAGCGCGCGGCCCGCAGGTCGGATGATGAATTGATCCGCCGCAAAAATCAGTTCCGCCGCCGTTCCGGTCTGTGCCTTTTCCGGTGCGCGTGCGATTAGTCGTTTCCGGCGTTCCTGTTCCGAACGCAAGGCTTCTTCCGGCGCGAGCACGTCAGCGATGGCCCATTCCTCGGTGGACCCAATCATGGTGGCCTGGCAATCTTCGGCCGGCGCGATTTCAAACACGCCCGGACTCCAGAGATCGCCTTGGTAGGCGTAACCGCGCTCCTGTTCGGTCCGGTAAACGACCCGCGGAATCCAGTCCGGGGCGATCTGAAAAGTGGAATCGCAACCGGCCAAGCGCATTCGAAACGGAGGCAAAGCACCCGCGGCATCGCTGATCTCGTAGCGATTATCGGCCATGGTTAGGCGATACGGCGCCGCATACCTTTCATCGACCTCAGCTTCGTGGTGGCGGAATTGAAAGGTGGGGCGTAACTCCAGCCGCGGAAATGGCCGGGAGCCGCTCACTCTGTAGCTGACGTGAACCGTGTTCTGACGGTAGGGCATGAGGATGCGTTTCTCGATCACGACCTCGCGCACCCGATAAGTCCAAACCGGGAGCCCGTCTTCGAGACGAAACTCGCACAGATAATCCGCGCCGGACAAATCGAGCCTGCCTTCGGCGCGTTCTTCCGCGCCTAACGAGACCGAACCTTCGTCCGCGAAACGGAGCGATTCGAAAATATGGCTCCACATCACCATCCGGCCGAGCGGGGCGGGTAAAGCCGCTATGAGGAGTCCGTGATACTTGCGCGTGATTGCGCCGGAGACGCTGCCGGAGGCGTAACCGCCGAGCCCATTCGTGACAAGCCACTCGCGATCGAGCAGAATTTTGCGAGAGATTTCCGGATTCCAAGGCATGCGCCGGATGACGGTGGGAGCGGTTTTCATGTCGGCTATTTTTCGGCAAGAGCAGGCAATGCGCCCGGCCGCAAAACCACGGCAGCTTCCGCGGGCAGAACCCAGCCTTCGTCTGTGATCAGCTCCGTCGGTCCCTGCCCACCGTAGATAATTGATTCGCTGCTCCAGAGTATTTCCCATTTTGCGTCGAGCGGAGGCGCGAGCAAGGGCTCGGGGAGGGGATGAAGATTCATGCGTCGGCCCAAATTAATCAGGAGGAGACGATCGTCGCCGGCCTCCCCGAAATAGCGGAGGATGAACGCGTCGTCGGTCAAAGCCGCGCCGTCGAGGCCGCGCGGTTTCTGCTCGCGAAAGCGCGGGTCTTCCTTCCGCAAACGCAGGAGGTCGCGACAGAGTAGGCCGATTTCCGGAAACTCTTCGCCTTCGGCGCGGTTGAGTTTGCAGCGCTGGAAAGTGTCGGGATCGGATGGACGCGGCAATTGCGCCTGCGCCTCTGGACCGGCGATGGAAGGGAACTGCGTCAGAAATTCGAAACGGCCTTTGCGAACGGCTTCGCCCAAGTCCCCGGCCAGATCGCAAAAGTAAAGAAAAGGTGTGGTCGCTCCGTATTCCTGACCTTGAAAAAGCATCGGTGTCCAGGGGCCTAACAAGAGCAAGGTCGTCATCGCGCGGTAACGGCCGGGGGAGGATTGCTGGCGCAGGCGCTGGCCGCGGGTGGAATTCGAGACCTGGTCGTGGTTTTCGATGAAGGCGACGAACGCAGGCGGAGGAACATCGAGCGCGGCTTGGCCGCGGGCTTGTTTCTGCCACGTGTAGAGCTGGCCCTGGAAGAGATAGCCATATTTCGCAGCGGAAATAAACTCCTGCGGCTGGCCATTGTAATCGGTGTAGTAGGCTTCGTTTCGGCCGGTCAGGGCGACAATCGCGCTGTGATGCCAGTCATCGTTCCAGAGACCGTCGAGGCCGGCGCCGCCTCGCGCGATCGACCGGACGAGGTTAGTGTGCTGCGGCTCGTTTTCCGCGATGAGGATGATCGAGCGCCCACCCGCGGCCGCGCGCGCGGCTTGGCCGATCTCGGCCAGAATGTGCGGGGTGGAGGCGTCATGGATGTCCTGGGTAGCATCGAAACGGAAGCCGTCGAAATGGAATTCCTCGATCCAATAGCGTGCGTTGGTGCTGAAAAACTCGCGCACCGAAGCCGAGTCCGGCCCGTCGAAATTGATCGAATCGCCCCAATCGTTGGCGTGGCGGTCGGTAAAATAGCCGTCAGCGAAAACGCGCAGATAGTTCCCGTCCGGCCCGAAATGATTATAGACGACATCGAGGATGACGCCCAGGCCTAACGAGTGAGCCGTATTGACGAAGGTGCGGAGATCGTTGGGCGTGCCGTAGAGCCGGGTCGGTGCGAAAAGATTCACCCCGTCGTAGCCCCAGCCGAATTCACCCGCAAAATCAGCAATTGGCATCATCTCGATCAAGGTGATGCCAACGGCGACCAACTCCGGCAACTTGCGCGCGGCCGCGAGCCAGGTCCCTTCGGAAGTGAAGGTGCCGATGTGCATTTCGTAAACCACCTGCCCGGGGATGTTCACGCCCGGCCACTTCGAATCGCGCCACGGAAAATCATCGGCCGCAACCACGCAAGAAGAGCGATGCGGGCCCTCCGGTTGACTGCGCGAAGCGGGATCAGGATGGCAATTTTCCGCGCGATCGACCCGGAAGCGATAAAGCGCACCCACCGTCGCTTCCGCAATGCCGAAAAAATAGCCGTCCGTCTCCGCCTTTAGGGGCACGAATTTGCGGTCGGGGTCGGCGTCGGCGGACGTTTCGAGGACGAGATCGACGTGTTTGGCTTTCGGCGCCCAGACGCGGAAGTGTGTGGTTCCGTCGCGGCGCGGTTCGGCGCCGATGGGATAACGTCGTTTCTGATTGTCATCCATGTGGAATACCATCGCGGTTGCGGGCTCTGACGGCTGCGCGGCATTTTCGTCCTCGTCTTCGAGTAGCCAAAACGCAAAGCTTTAAACCGAATTTCGAAACGCAGCCGCCAAACCCAGATTATGCCGGGACTTCTTTCACGCTACACTCGCTGGCTGCACACGCGCTGGCCCGCGGGAACGGTCGAGCAACTTCCGGTTTCCGGCGAGGATGGCGCGACCAATCTCCCCGGCGTGCGGATCGTGGGTGATCTAACGGGGATTCCACTCCTGAAGTTTTCTTCGGATACCGGCGCGCGTGCGGTGCGGGCGATCGTGGAGGAATTGCGGGAACCGGAAACCGGGAACCGGAACGAGGAGAACATGCTCGATCTCGCGATCATCGGCGCGGGGGTAGGCGGGATTTCGGCGGCGATCGAGGCGAGCAAGGCGGGGCTGAATTTTGTCGTGATTGAGGCGACGGAAGTTTTTTCGACGGTGGTGAATTTCCCGAAGGCGAAACCGATCTACACCTACCCGACGGAGATGAAACTGGAGGGCGGCCTGCAATTTACCGCAAACGTGAAGGAAGCGTTGCTGACGGAAATGGAGGCGCAGCGGCGCGCGGCCGGGGTGGAGGTGACGCCGGGACGAGTCGAGCGGATTGAGCGGAGCGGTGGCGTCTTGATCTTGCACCTGGTAGATGCGGAACCGTTACGGGCGCAGCGGGTGATTGTGGCGATCGGACGGAGTGGAAATTTTCGTAAACTCGGCGTGCCGGGCGAGGAGCTGGACAAGGTTTACAACCGACTTTTCGATCCGAAGGAATTCAAGGGAAAGGACGCGCTCGTTGTTGGCGGCGGCGACTCTGCGCTCGAGACGGCGATCGCGCTGACCGTGTCCGGCGCCAACGTGACCTTGAGCTATCGGCGTAAAGAATTGGCGAGGGCTAAGCCGGCTAACATCGAAAAAGTCGAGATGCTGGTGCGCGACGCCGGGGCCGATGTGCAGGTCGAGCGGCCAACTTCGGATCGAGTTAATTCTGCGATGACTGCCGGTATGCGCGGCGAAAAAGGCGGCAGCCTGCGGTTGGCGTTGGGTACGGAAGTGACGCGAATCGAAGCGCAGCAGGTCACGCTCAAGAACGGGACAGGGGACGCGATGCCTAACGACGTCGTCTTCACCATGCTCGGGCGCGAGGCACCGCTGGATTTCTTTCGTCGGAGCGGATTGCGCGTCCGCGGCGATTGGCGACCCATCACCTGGATCAGCTGTCTCGCTTTCATCCTTTTCTGCGTGGTGCTCTATCATTGGAAGAGTAACCATCCGCAGGAATTTCCGGTGCAGCGTTGGGCCAGTCAGCATCACGCTTTTCCCTACAACGTGCCGAAAGCGATCGAGGGAGCGGGCGGGAAAATTGCAGAGTGGTCGAACCGCGACACCAACCTGCTTTACACGGTCAAGCGTGGACTCGGGAACCCGGCGTTTTATTATACCCTGGCCTACTGCACCTGCGTTTTTGTTTTCGGGATCAGGAGAATCCGCCGCCGCCGCACTCCTTACGTCACCTTGCAGACGATCGTGCTAATCTGTTCGCAATGCATTCCACTCTTTATCCTGCCGGAACTTATCCTGCCTTGGATGGGACGGAACGGATGGTTCGAACCCGGACACCCCCTGCATTGGCTGGCCAACCAGCTTTTCGAGAGCTATGACGGCTCGTTAGGCCACGAGCGTGCGTATTGGCGAGCCTATGGGTTCATCCTCGCCTTCCCGCTCAATGTTTATAACGTCTTCACCGATCATCCGCTCTGGCTCTGGCTTGGGATCTCGTTTGTCCAGACCTTCGTGATTATTCCACTCATAATCTTCCGCTGGGGGAAGGGGGCTTACTGCGGTTGGATTTGTT
>JBDUAE010000070.1:0-8538 GCA_040004805.1 Chthoniobacterales bacterium
ACACTGCCGCCGGCTTGCAGGATATCGCGCCCGCGCTCCGCGAATCCGCCATCGCCCTCGGCCTAACCAGTAGCGCTCGCCTCCGTCAGATTTACCTCCCGCTCGCCTCTCGCACGATTTTAGCCGGCATCAAAACCAGCGCGGTGATCAATATCGGCACCGCCACCCTCGCGGCTTTGATCGGAGCGGGCGGCCTCGGCGAGCCCATCATCAGTGGTCTGAATTTAAATGATCACGCCACCATTCTGGAGGGCGCCATCCCCGCCGCCATCCTCGCTCTCCTGGTGCAGTGGTCGTTTGATCTCCTCGATCGGTTTTTGATTCCGAAAGGGCTTCGCCTGTAGATTGCCACATGCCCATCGCCACCTTAAATCCCGCGACTGGTGAAACGATCCAGACCTTCCCCGAATTCGACGCGCACACGATCGAGGAAAAACTGGGCCGCGCCGCAGATGGCTTTCAGCAACATCGCCGCACCACTTTTGCCGACCGCGCCCGGATGATGCGAGCGGCCGCGGAAATCCTCGAAAACGACCAGGAAAAATTCGCGCAAATCATCACCTTGGAAATGGGAAAACCGATCCGCGCGGCGCGCGCCGAGATCGAGAAATGCGCCGTCGGGTGCCGCTATTATGCGACGAACGCCGAGGATCTTCTCGCACCGCGCGAAGCGCTCGCCACCTCTGGTCGGCGCTACGTGCGCTTCGATCCGCTCGGGCCCGTCCTGGCCGTGATGCCTTGGAATTTTCCCTTCTGGCAGGTGATCCGCTTCGCCGCGCCTGCATTGATGGCGGGCAACGTCGGCCTCCTAAAACACGCAGCCAACGTCCCGCAGTGCGCCCTCGCGCTCGAGGAAATCTTCCAACGCGCCGGCTTCGTCGAAGGCTCGTTTCAGGCGCTGCTCATCCCCGCCGAACAAACCGGCGACGTCATCGATGATCCTCGCATCAAAGCTGTCACCCTCACCGGAAGCGAGCGCGCCGGCGCGGAAGTAGCGCGCCGCGCCGCTGGCCAAATCAAGAAGAGCGTGCTCGAACTCGGCGGCAGCGACGCCTTCATCGTCATGCCCAGCGCAAATCTCGAAGAGGCCGCGTCGGTTGGCGTAAAATCGCGCACCATGAACAGCGGCCAATCGTGCATCTCGGCCAAGCGTTTCATCATCGCCGAAGCCGTTTACGGGCGTTACGTCGAGAGTTTTGTCGCCCATCTGCACACTCTCAAGACCGGCGATCCGCTCGACGAAACGACCGACCTCGGCCCGCTCGCGACCGAGAAAATACGCGACGACGTCCACGCGCAGGTCCAGAAAACAATCGACGCCGGCGCGAAACTCCTGCTCGGAGGCCGAAAACTCGACGGCCCTGGATTTTATTACGCGCCGACTGTTCTCGTGGATGTGCCGCTAAATTCTCCCGCGGCGCGTGAGGAAATCTTCGGGCCGGTCGCAGCATTTTTTCGAGTGCGCGACGCCGAGGAAGCAATCGCGCGCGCGAACGATTCCACCTTTGGCCTGGGCGCGAACGCCTGGACCACGGACCCCGCCGAGCAGGAACTCTTCGCCACGGAACTCGAAGCCGGCTCCGTTTTTATTAACGGCATGGTCGCCTCCGATCCGCAATTGCCGTTCGGCGGCGTGAAGCGATCAGGCTTCGGGCGGGAATTGGGCGGCGAAGGCATCCGCGAATTCGTCAACATCAAGACCGTCGTCGTTGCCTAACGACTCGAGCGCGTCTGTTTCGCTGAGTCAACTGCCAGTCGAAAACTGATCGTCCTTGTTCTTAAACAAGATGTTGAAGGTCGTGAGCGATCCGTAGCAGCGGGTGATGTATTGCTGGAGATCGAATTTGTCCGCGTCGCTTAATTTTTCGTTCGCGTTCACCTTCTGCTCCAGTACCCGCAGATTGTTTCGGATCATCACGATCTTGTGAAAGAAAGTTTCGAGCGGCACGTCTTTCGGTTGCAGCGTCGCGTCGGCTGATTGCAGGAGCAGCGTCCCGCGTTGCCAGCGTGTCGCGAGCCCTTCGACTACGCTGTCCGCTTTCTCCAAACCGAGAGCCTCAACCACGCTTTGAGCCGTCTCGCGGATCAGATTCGCCAGCGGAATCTTTAACTCCGATAAAGTGGCCGTGGGCTCGGCCGAGGTCAGCCCGCTTAAGGCTGGATCCAAGGTGCGGGGAGCATCATCGAAAGCAATATCCGCGGTGTGCTCCGTTAACGACCGCACCACGCCCACGCCGTAGCGCGGATGCAACACTCTCATCCCAATGTGCAGGCTTTGTATTTCTAACGACATGGCTTTTCGAATCACCCGGAGAACCGCCAGAAGCAAGCCGCAAAATCGCGCGCCTTAAAACTCCCGACGTTCACCTGCGTCGCAACCATTCGCGCTGCCGCCGCGTTTTCTATTTGTCGAGCGCCTCCCCGCCCGCGCATGCTCTCCGCCGTCATGTCCGAGACCGCGATTCATTCCTACCCCGCCGGCTTTCGCCCTCGGCGCGGCGTCAATTGGGCCTTCATCGGCTTGCTCTACACCTCGTTTTACATGTGTCGCTACAACCTTTCGATCGCGAACGGGGCGATTAGCAAGGAGTTCGGCTTCAGCAAAGCGGACATGGGGACAATCATCACCACCGCGCTCCTGGCCTACGCCTGCGGACAATGGATCAATGGTCTACTCGCCGACCGTTTCGGCGGCAAACGCGCGATGCTCATCGGCGCGGCCGGCACGATCACGATGAACGCACTTTTCGGCGTGGCGTCGTTCTGGGGGTTCCTCGGTTTGTTCGTCGCCATCCGCGGCGTGGATGGTTATCTGCAGGCGTTCGGCGCACCAGGAATGGTAAAGATCAACGCCGCCTGGTTCGGCCATCGCGAGCGCGGAAGATTCGCCGGCATCTTCGGGTTCATGATTAATCTCGGGCGCTTCGGGATTTTCAAACTCGGCCCGGCGTTGCTGGCCGGCTTCGTCTTTCTCGGAATGTGGCACGTGCCGCCGCTGCATTGGCGCTGGCTCTTCTGGGCGCCGGCGATGATCACCGCGGTCGTGGCTACCGGCATGGCGATTTTTGTGAAAGACACCCCGGAACTTGCGGGCTACCCGAGCCCGAATCCTCAGGAAACACAGGGCGGCCATGTCCAGACGGGAACGCTTCAGGTGCTCAAGACGATTCTTTCCAATCCCGTGATCTGGATCGTGGCCGGCGCCTACGCTTGCACCGGCGCGGTTCGGCAAGGCATCGATCAATGGTTCCCGCGTTATCTCAGCGATGTCCATCACATCAATTTTGAATCCGCTCAGTTTCAATGGGTCGCCTTCCTTATCCCTTTCGTCGCCTCGGCCGGCTCGCTCCTTTCCGGTTACCTTTCCGACACGGTGTTCAAAGGGCGGCGCGCGCCTGTGGCCGCCGGTCTTTATTTCATCGAAACCGCGGTCATTCTCCTGGCCACGCTTTATCACACCCCCAATTCCGCGATCTTCTTTTTCGTCCTCATTTCTTTCACCGCGAATTCGACTCATTCGATTCTGGGAACCGCTGCCGCGATGGACATCGGTGGCGCGAAGATGGCCGGCTTCGCCTCCGGCGTGATCGATTCTTTCCAATATTTCGGCGGCAGTCTCGCCGGTTATTTTCTCGGCCTTCTGCTCGATCGCAGCTGGGATTATTACTTCTATTTCATGGCGCCGTTTGGTCTCGTCGGTGGACTCCTGATGCTCACAATTCTCGGCCGGGTCACGCTCTCGAAGGAGACCAGTTCCGCCGCCCGCACCGCCGACTCGGACGTGACCGACTGATCCGCGACCCGCTTTACCAGAGTGATAACTGCTCGTTAGCCCGGCGAAACGCCGCGACGGATAATTTCGGCCGCTCGCCGATCCCCGCGCGCCGGCAACCGACGCGAAACATCGCCGCGATCTGCTCCGCGAAAACGCCCTCGCCCGTCTGGCGTTTTCCCCATTTCGCGTCGTATAACCGATCGCCCCCGCGCAGGCTTCGCACCCGGCCGAGCACCTTCTCTTTCCGCTCCGGGAAATGTTCGGTCAGCCAGCGCTCGAACAACGGCGCCACCGTCCACGGCAACCGCAAAATCACGTAGCCGGCAAATTGCGCCCCCGCTTCTCCACACGCTTTCAAAATCGCCGGCACCTCGTGATCCGTGATCCCCGGAACGATCGGCGCCACCATCACGCCCACCGGAATCCCGGCGGCACGGAGCTGCGCCACCGCATCCAGTCGCGCTCGTGGTGGCGATGTCCGCGGTTCCATGATGCGCTGCAAATTGCGATCGAGTGAGGTGACGGAAATATTCACCGAGATGGCCTCGTGCTCGGCCAACTGGCGCAGGACATCGATATCGCGCGTGACCAAACGATTCTTCGTGATAATGCCGACCGGGTTACGAAATTTCGCCAGCACTTCAAGACAACGCCGTGTGATCTGCAACCGACGTTCCACCGGCTGATACGGATCGGTCACCCCGCTCAACACCACCACCTGCGGTTCCCATTTCGGCGAGGAAAGTTCCGCTTCGAGCAGCTCCGGCGCATTCTCCTTCACCATGATCCGCGTCTCGAAATCCAGCCCGGCGGAAAAACCCAGATACTCGTGCGTCGGCCGCGCGTAACAATAGGCGCAGCCGTGTTCGCAGCCGCGGTAGGGATTCACGCTCGCTTGAAAACCGAGATCCGGGCTGTCGTTCCGCGCGATGATGCTCTTGGTCCCGTCGCGAAAGAATTGGGTGGCCACGCGCGGCATTTCGCTCTCGTCGTCGGTCGGCTCCGTCGGATCGAGCTCCACATGCAGGGCCTCGAACCGATTCGCCGGATTGCCCGCAGCGCCGCGCGTTTTTGCGGGCGCGGGCTGGCCTTCTGCCTCCACGTAAGCCTGCCAGGCGGCGGCGGGATTTGCTCGCTTCGGCATTCGACATGTTCACGAGAACATTAGCACTTGTCCAGCCCGAAACCGCGCCCGTGACGCTGGCGGAGGGGGTGGGATTCGAACCCACGAGGACTTTCGCCCTGCCGGTTTTCAAGACCGGAGCCATCAACCGCTCGACCACCCCTCCGGTTGCTGTGGCTCTTATTCTTCCATCTCACGCTCGATGATCAAGACGTAGGCGACTCCGCCGGAAGGAAGCGTGACGAACCGGTAAGCGCATGGTTAATACGCGGAAGTGGAAGCCGCCGATCCAATTCCAAAACCGCCCGGCCGCTTTTACGGCGAATTGGAATCCGCGCGCGGACTCGCCGCTCTTCTGGTCGCCGGATTTCACTGCGGCCAGGCGCGCTTCACCATTGGCGAAACCACCGCGCAACTCTCCAAGCCGAGCGCGCACAATTCCTGGCCCGTTCTCGAAAGTCTCTTCCACCTTTTCGTTAACCCGGTGTCCTTTCCCCATCTCGGCGTTCTTTTTTTCTTCGTCCTCAGCGGATTCGTCCTGACCGATTCCCTGCAAAAAGGACCGCGCGCGCCTGGAACTGCCGGCGCCCGTTTTTTCCTCGCGCGCTTCTTCCGGATTTATCCCGCCATCATCTCCACCGTCCTCGTTTTCTGGGCGGCCCATGCGCTCTTCGGGCTCTCCATGGATCCGAACGGCTACTCGCTGTCGTCTATTTTAAAAAATTGCGCCCTGCTCGCGGTCAACATCGATGGCGTGATGTGGACCATTCAGATCGAGTTGCTCGCCCTGCCGCTTATTTTTCTCGCCTTCTTCTTCCGCCAACGCGCGGGCGGACTCGCCCTCATCGCCCTCACTATTCTCCTCTGTCTGCTCGCGTTCTGGGGACCGTGGGGCCGCCTCGTCCCCGGTCCCCCATCGCGCACACAATGGCTTTTCCTCTTCCCTTTTGGAATCCTCGCCTACCACTTCGGCGAACGCTTTTTCGCGCGAATGCCGAAGAGTCGGCTCACCGTCGTCTTCCTCCTTAGCACCGCCGTGTTCTTCCTCGCCGGCAGCGTCGTCCACCACATTTGGCAAAATATCGTGCAGGCCGTCACTGCCGCGGTCGTGATCGCGATCCTCGCCTTCGGGACCCCGATCGCCGCCAGCGCCATTCTGCGGACGCAGCTCCTGCGCTTCCTCGGTCGCGTTTCCTACAGTTTCTACCTCCTCCATCCGCTCGCGCTCACCATCATTTGGAAGCGAGAACTTCTCTTTGGCCGATGGATAAACCAAGGCGTCCCGCCCATCGTCCTCGCGCTCGCCCTCTGGATCGTCACCACCCTCGCCATCCTCCCCCTCGCCTGGTTGATGTATCGCCTGGTCGAAGTCCCCTTCGTCCGCTTCGGCAAACGCCTCTGGAAGCGCCTCGCCGCGCCATCGCTCGCCGAAATCCGAAATCCGCTTTGCTAAGCCGCCCCGCTCTTGTCGACTCCGCATTTCAAAAATTCCGCTCTCCGCAATCTCCATCTCTCCGGTATCCGCTCTCCGGTTTCCGATCCGCCTTCCCCGTTACCCCAGCCCGTCCCGCCGCGGCACCCGCGTATCCAGCATCCGCGTCGAAATAAAATGCCAGGTCACGCCCGCCGCGAAAATCCCGACCATGAACCCGCCCACCACATCCGAGAAATGGTGCGCGCTTAAATAAAGCCGCGAAAACGCAATCAGCAGCGGCACCGGCAGCAACGCCAGCCCGATCCGACGCCGCGCCAAAAGCAGCGTCGCAAAAACTGCCGTCGTTGCCGCCGTATGACCCGACGGAAAAGAATTATAGCGCGAAGTGAAGCGTGGCCCGTTAAACCCCACGTCCTCCTTCACCAGCGGGCGCGATCGACCGGCCGAAATCTTGATCACCCGGTTAATCGCACCCGCCACCGCGCAGGCCATCACCAGCGCCAGAAAGATCATCATCCAGCGCCGGCTCCCGCAGGCGAAAGCCACCGCCGCGCCCAGCAACGCCGCCAGCACATGCGCCGGCCAGTCGCCCCACCAGCTCACCCGTTTCATAAACGCGGTCATCCCCGCGTGCTGATGCCGGCTCATCCACGCCTCCACCGCGCCATCGCAGTAGAACGAACCGAAGAGGACGAGCGCCGCCAGCAACGCCAGCGGTAACCAGAGGCGAAGTCCGCGGCCTCGCTTCACCACAAAAGAAATTGCCGGTTGTGTTTCAAGGGTGGCTATCTTTCAATCGTCGAATTGAATTCTGCAACTCCGATGAATCGCGAGCACGCGACGAATGTCGGTGTCCGCAAATTCGCGCTCCTCTTCCTCGGGTGCCTGCTTTTTCACGTCGCCGGCACGTGGAGCCTCCCGCTCATCGATCGCGATGAACCCCGCTTCGCCGAAGCCTCGCGCGAGATGCGGCAGCGCGGCGATTACGTCGTTCCCTACTTTAATAACCGTTACCGCTTCGATAAACCACCGCTCACCTATTGGGGTCAGATTGCGAGCTACCGGCTCTTCGGCGAGAACGATTTCGCCGCGCGCCTCCCTTCCGCCATCGCCGCCGCGCTCACTGCCCTCATCCTCTTCGCCTGGGGCCGACGCAGCGTCAGCGAGCGTGCCGGTTGGTGGGCCGCGCTCATCTTCAGCCTCTGCCTCCAAACCTTCCTCCACGCCCGCGCCGCCGTCGCCGATATGTGGCTCGTCTTCTTCATGACCGCCGCGCACTGGGCCGGCTACGAGCTCCTGCGCGATCGGTTAACCGCGGACCGCCCAACCCCGAACCTCGCACCGCGCACGGTGCCCGGAGAAACCATCGCCCGCCGCTGGTGGTGGCTGTTTTACTGCGCGCTCGCTCTCGCCTTCCTCGCCAAAGGGCCCATCGGCTGGATGCCGTTGCTCACCTTGGCTCTCACCAAAGCCTTCGTCCCCGGGCTCCAACTCCGGCGCCGATTCTTATTCATCACCGGCGCGCTCTTCACCCTCTCCCTCGTCGCCCTCTGGGGAATCCCGGCCCTGACTCGGACCGAAGGCTTGTTCCTTGAGGTCGGCATCGGCAAACACGTCATCGGCCGCTCCCTCGCCACCATGGAAGGGCACGGCGGGAACTCCCTCCTCAGTTACCTCGCCACCCTCCCCTTCTACTTCGTCCTCGTCTTCCTCTCCTTCGCACCCTGGTCGGTTAAACTGCCCTGGCTTACCCGCAAACTCTGGCGCCAGCGCGACCCGCTCGATGCCTACCTGCTCTCCGGCGTCCTTGTCATCTTCCTCGTCTTCACCCTGGTCAAAACCAAGCTGCCCCACTACACCCTTCCCGCGTTCCCCCTGCTCGCGCTCCTCCTCGCGAAAGCGCTCGCCGATTTACCCGACGCCACCCGCTTCGTCCGCCGCACCGCCCTAGCCGGCGGCATCGCCGCCTTCTTCGCGCTCGCCCTCTTCCCTGTCGTGGCGCACTACTCTCCCACTCTCCAACTCCTCCGCGCCGCCCGCCTCGATCTCCGACCGGAAATGGAAATCGGCGCCCTCGAATACCGCGAACCCAGCCTCGTCTGGTATTTCCGAAAATACGTCCGCGGCTGGCTCGTTAACCTCGATGCGGATAGCCTCCCAGCCTACTTCGCGAAACCCGGCGCCCGTCTCGCCATCATGTCCACC
>JBDUAE010000071.1:0-8537 GCA_040004805.1 Chthoniobacterales bacterium
GCGATTGAAATGACGACGAATTTGCTCGTGGGCGTATTCGAGCGGTCCGCCACGCTATTGATCGGCACGAGCACATTCGTCTCCGGGAAATAAGTGGCAGTACAACCGCGGGGAAGGTCGTAAGGCGCAACTTGAAAACTCCGCGCCACGCGCTTCTCGTCGGCAAAATGACTCGTTAGATCAACCGTCTGTCCCTGCTGCAAGCCAGCGGCGGCAACGTCCTCTTCGTTCATGAAAACAACCCGGCGTCCGTTGTAAATTCCACGGTAACGATCGTTCAGGCCGTAGATGTGGGTGTTGAACTGATCATGCGCCCTGATCGTCATCATGATGTACTGACCAGCGGGCAACTCGTGCCGTGGAATTGGGTGCACCGTAAATTTCGCTTTACCGATCTTGTTGTTAAACTTGCGGTGATCGCGCGCGTCGTTCGGCAAATAGAAAATATCCTGCGCGATCCGTTCGTTGAAGCGCTCGAAACCAGGCACCACGTGATCGATGTGATCGCGGATGCTGCTGTAATCCGCGACCAATGTGTTCCAGGGAACGGTGCCGCGACCGCGCAGGGTCGCTTCCGCGATGCCGCCGATGATGGCCGGCTCGCTCCGGAGATGTTCACTCGCCGGCTCCAGCGCGCCGCGCGACGGATTGATAATCCCCATCGAATCTTCCACCGTGACAAACTGTTCACCGGTGGTTTGGCGATCGATCTCGGAGCGGCCAAGGCAGGGCAGAATCAACGCGATCTCGCCCGTAATCAGATGCGATCGGTTGAGCTTGGTCGAGACATGAGCAGTTAGCCGACAACGTTGCAGCGCCTTCGCGGTGTATTCGGTATCCGGTGTAGCCGAGAGAAAATTTCCGCCCATGCCAACAAAGATCTGAACCTCGCCGCGGTGCATTTGTTTAATCGTCTCGACCACATCGTGGCCATGCTTCTGCGGCGGAGTGAACCTAAACTCTGCGCCGAGTTTCTGCATGAAGGTATCGCTCATGCGCTCCCAGATTCCCATGGTGCGGTCGCCCTGCACATTGGAGTGACCGCGCACCGGACAGGGGCCGGCCCCGGGCTTGCCGATGTTACCGCCTAGCAAGAGGAAATTGATGATTTCCTCGATCGTGTCGACGGCGTTTTTGTGCTGAGTCAGGCCCATGGCCCAGCAGCAAATAATTCGCTTCGAGCCGATCGCGATCTCCGCCGCGGCGCGGATTGTTTCTCTGGTTAGACCACTGCCAACGAGAACATCGTCCCAACTGGTTGCGCGCAAATCCGCAATAAATTCCTCGTAACCGACAGTGTATTCGCGAATGAAATCCTGGTCGAAAACCTGACCGGGGCGGGCATCCTCCGCCGCCAGCATTTCTTTCATGATGCCTTTGAAGGCGGCAACATCACCGTTGATCCGAAGCTGCAGCCAAAGATCGCTCAATTCCGTCCCCTTCCCGAGAAAGAACGCGGGAAGTTTGAGCGGATTTTTCAAGTCTTGCGGATTCTTGAAACGAAAATTGCCGACTTCCGGCATCGGATTAATCGAAACGATTTTTGCGCCGGGACCGTCATCACGCTGCTTTTTTGCGCTCTGCAAACTCGAGAGCATGCGTGGATGATTCGTCCCTGGGTTTTGGCCGACGATAAAGATCGCGTCGGCCACATCGAAGTCCTCCAGTTTCACACACCCTTTGCCGACGCCGAGGGTTTCGGTCATCGCTTCCCCGGTCGATTCATGACACATGTTCGAGCAATCCGGCAGGTTATTGGTTCCGAACTGGCGCGCGAAGAGTTGGTAGAGAAAGGCGGCTTCGTTGCTGGTGCGCCCGCTGGTGTAGAAACTCGCGGCATCAGGAGTGGCGAGTGCATTTAGTTCTCGCCCTATCAGCTCGAACGCGTCCTCCCAGGAGATAGCCTCGTAATGCGTCGCGCCGGGAGGCTTCACCATCGGCTGGGTGAGCCGGCCCTGCTGGCCCAGCCAGTAATCGCTTTGCTGTCGCAGCTCCTCCAGTGAGTGCCTCTGAAAAAATTCCGGCGTGACCCGTTTCGTGGTTCCTTCATCCGCGATTGCTTTCGCGCCGCTTTCGCAAAACTCGGCCACCTGCCGGTGTTCATCCGGACTTGGCCAGGCGCAGCTTTGGCAATCGAAGCCATCTTTTTTATTTACCTTCAAGAGTGCGGACACGCCCCGCGCCAGGCCCATCTCGCCGACAGCGAATCGCGCGGTCTGATAAATCGCCGGGATCCCGGCGGCCACGGGATGTGGTTTTTCGATTTCAGCGGCGCTCGCTTCCGGCGGTGTTCGCGCGCCGGGCGTTGGCTGTTCCTGGTCGTGGTCGGCGTGCACGGCCGGCGGCGTCAAAGGCGCACCGTCTGTTAGCACCTCCGGTTTCTGCGCAGTGGTATCGAGGTGCGGCGAGTCGCTCATATCTTTATTACGTTTCCCGGCCGCAAAGTGATTCGAAAAATCCCGCTCAATCGCCTTCCGCGATCAGGCGACTCAAGTCTGCTCGCCGGAATGTTTGTGCCTCTTCTTGAAGGTCAATTCCGCCACGCCCGACTTATCTAGCTCGCCCAACCCTTCTGCGATCATTTCGTCGTATTGCTGCTTGCACGCGCGCGCCAACGGCAGCTCGAGCCCCACTTCTTCCGCCAGATCGAGGGCGATCCCGCTGTCTTTGGCGGCGTAAGCAGCGGAGAAGAAACAGGAGTGGTCGCGATTTTGCATATCTTCTCCGTCCGTCTGCAAGACCCGGGAGGCAGCCCCAGTCTGGCTAAAAATCTCGCGCAACATCGTGAGATCCAAGCCGAGAGCGTCGCCCAACCCAAGACCTTCCGCCAAGCCAGCGGTGTTGATGTTCATCACCATATTCACGAGCGCTTTCACTCTCGCAGCCGCACCGGTTTTGCCGACAAAGCGGAGCGAGCTGCTCAATTCCTTTAACAATGGCTCCGCGCGCTGGAAGGCCGCCTCATTGCCGCCACACATGAGATAGAGCGATCCCTCGCGCGCCTGCGTAATGCTTGAGGCCATACAAGCTTCCAACGTCTCGGCGCCCGCGGCGTGTGCGATTTTTTCGATCTCTTCGTGCACCCGCGGCGAAATCGTCGCGCAGTTGATGAAGAGTTTGCCGTTCGCGTTGGCGAGCAAGTTATCGTCGCCGCTGAAAATCGAATGCATTGCCGCGTCATCGGAGACCACGGTAAAAATTGCGTCGGCGCCCGCGGTCACTTCACCGAGGGTCGGGCAAGCTGTGGCACCGATTTCTTGCGCCAAAGTTGTCGCTGCGGTTCGATTCGAATCGAAGAGCGTGGTGACATGGAATCCGCGCTCATGTAAGCGGCGCGCCATGTTCGCACCCATGCGACCTATTCCGACGAAACCGATATTCATGACGAGAATTTGCCGGCAAAAAATGGATTCTCACGTCTTTCCTTCGCCACCGTGGTGAGCGGGCCGTGGCCCGGACAGACGATTGTTTCTTCCGGCAGAGTCAGAATCTTTTGTCGGTTATTTTCCAGCGCGTCCGTGTAGGAAACCGCTCCGCCACCCATGGAAGCGGCGAAGAGCGAGTCGCCCACGATCGCGATCGGGCGCGATAAACCTTCGACAAAGAAGGTCATCCCACCTCGGGAATGCCCGGAAGTAAGACGCGCCTCGATTCGCAGCGCTCCACACTCGAAGCGTTTTCCCTCGTCGATCGACTCTGCTCGCGGCGCGGATTCTTTCGCGGAAATATAAGTCGGCGCCGAAGTGCTGCTCTGCAATTTGGCCAGATCCTCGATGTGATCCGGATGGGAATGGGTGAGGAGAATCAGCTCTACCGTTAAATTCTGCTGTTTGATGCGCGCCAGGATTTCCGAGCAATCCGCTCCGGTATCGAAGACCACGGCGGCGCGCGACGCCGGGTCCCACAACAGATACGCGTTCACAGTCATATCACCGTAAGTGGTGTTGATTTGCGCCAGACCGTCGATCGGTTCGATGGCCTCCGGCTGCCAATTTCCGTTCGCGAGCTTGAGCAACGAGGCGGCGTCGAGTCCGAGGACCGGCGCGATTCGGCGCAGCGTCTCGTCGTCAAATTTTCCGTCGCGCACATCTTTCACACGGTCGGCGACAACGGCGGCACGCTCCGCCAATTGGCTATCGGAAAGCCCGAGGCCGCGTTGTGCTTTCCCGACGATATCGCCGGCATTGTCTTCGAGAGGGATTGTCATGCTTCAGGGTTAGATCGTTGTCGTCTGTTTTTCCCGCAACTCCGCGAGCCGCGTTGCAATCAACTTGCCCGCTCGTCTCCCCACTGCTTCGACGGCGGGGGCGTCGCCAGTTTCCTTTTCAATCGAAGTCATCGCGACATTTGCGATTCCACAGGGCACGATCTGATCGAAGGGCGAAAGGTCGCCGTGCACGTTCAGCGCAAATCCGTGCATCGTGATCCATTGCCGCACGCCGACCCCGATCGAAGCGATCTTGCGGTCCTCGATCCAGACGCCGGTCAATCCGCTTCGGATCTGCGCGCTGATGTGATACGAGGCCAGTAATTCCACGATGACATCCTCCAGCCAACGGAGATAGCGGTGCAAATCCTGCGCGCCGCGCCGTAGGTCGATAATTGGATAACCGACCAATTGACCGGGTCCGTGATAGGTCGCCTGCCCTCCGCGATTGATTGGGAAAAGAGGGTGCGGGAGATGCGCGGCGCCACGCAGACTGGATTGATCCGGAGTGCGTCCGATGGTGTAAACCGGTTCGTGTTCGAGTAGCAGAATCTCGTCGCCTAACGAGTCATCCGCTCGCTTTCGCGCCACTATTTCTTCTTGCATCGCCAGAGCTGCGGCGTAACCGATACGTCCGAGCCAGCGCACTTTTGAGGTGTCGCTCATATCTGTCCTCCCGTGGGCAGACCCAGCCGCGCCGCTTCCTGCGCCCGCAGATGAGTCAGCCCGATCGCCAGCGCATCCGCCGCGTCCGGCCCGGGCGTCTCGGTTAGCCCCAGCAGCGCGCGCACCATAAAAGCGACCTGAGCTTTATCGGCGGAACCGCGTCCGACGGTGGCCTGTTTGATGCGCTTCGGCGCATATTCAAAGATGGGCAAGCCGCGCGCCGCCGCGGTCAGAATCGCCGCCCCGCGGGCCGCGCCCAGAATGATCGCTGTCTTGTAGCTCTGCACATAAATGACCGACTCGAACGCGCAACAGTCTGGCTCGTGTGCGTGGATAAGTTCCGCGAGGCGATCGTGAATCGCAACGAGGCAGGACGAAGAACGGAGCGAGGCGTGATTGGGAATGGTACCGAAGTAGAGCGCACGCGGCTTGTTCCCGTCGGCTTCCAAAATTGCGACACCGGTATTGCGAAGCGAAGAATCGATCGCAATTACGCGCATGAGTTCAGCTTAGATTCCAGGTGATTGCCTTCAACCCGGAACTGGCGGCCAGATTGATCGTGAGAAGAATCAATGCGCCAGAAAACCGAGCGTAAGAAAAACCGCGCCGGCCAGACCGAACGCGAGGCTGACGAGCCAATAACGACGTCTCTTGGTCAACGCCGAAATCGCGGCCACGGCGATCGCGATTTGAAACATGGTGACAGCGCGCGCGAAGACTTCGTGTTGATGAAAATTTGTCTTCGCGTCCGTTTCTTTTTCGCGCGCCTCCTTCTGGATCTCGCTTTGCTCTTCCAGGTAGCGCGCCGCCTTTTCGTGATCCTGTTCTGTGGCGACGGCGCCGAGACTCATCTTGGCGTCGAGGACGGCGGCTTTGATGCCCTTGGCTTGATAGTAAGACCAGCGATTGGCCGCTTCGATCTGGCTCATCATCGCCTCGTTTACCCGCGCGCCGGAAAGCAGGCCCGCAATCGCAGCCAGGACAGCGAGAATAGCCGTGCTCATGGCTACCCAGGAAATCCAGGGAACGCCGCCGTGTTCCGCCGCGTGATGGGTTTGCTCCTGTAGATTTTCGAGGGGGACTTCGGCTTCTTCCATGTCCGCAGATGGTAAGTGTTGCCGCCCGCCCTTCAACGGGAATCGACACTGAGCGCGACCACGCTATTCTGCTCTGCACTCCCATGGCCGAGCCCGACACTTTTGTCTGTCCGTTCTGCAAAAAATCCACCGCGGCTGAGAATGGGATGCTGGGCGCGAACATCCGGCCGTCATTGGCCGAATTCATCCGCGAACAACACCCGGAATGGCTTCCAGACGAGCCCATTTGCCTAGAGGACCTGGGCGGTTTTCGAAAGGAATACGTCAAACGCGCCTTGCAGGAGGAGTTGGGCGAACTCACGACGCTCGACCAGGAGGTGATCGAGAGCTTGCAGGAGCACGAGTTGCTCTCGGAAAACATCGGCCATCAATTCGAGCGCAAGCTGACTTTCGGCGAACGTTTATCCGACAACATCGCGATATTCGGCGGCAGTTGGAGATTCATCATCATCTTCGGCGTTATCCTGGTCGGCTGGATCGCGCTGAATGTTTACGCATTCGCAGATCGCGGTTTCGATCCGTATCCGTTCATTCTGCTGAATTTGATTCTTTCGTGTCTCGCCGCCCTGCAAGCGCCCGTGATTATGATGAGTCAAAACCGCGCCCAGACGCGCGATCGCCTTCAGGCGGAGAACGATTACAAGGTGAATCTAAAAGCGGAGCTCGAGATCCGACATTTACACGAAAAGGTGGATCATCTCCTCCGGCGCCAATACCAACGACTTTTCGAAATTCAGCAGATCCAGATCGAGCTGCTCGAGGAACTTGGAAACAAGCAGCGCGGCCCGGTCCAGCCCAAGCCGGTGTCTTAGAGGCTGTGATGAACTTTGAGCGCACGTCATCCTAAGGCGGCGCAGCGCGCTGAAGGATCTCGCATTCGCTGCCTGATTGCACCGCTGGGTGTGGGCGTCTTCAAGCCAAGTGCGGGATCCTTCGTCGTCTACACGACTCAGGATGACGCCGGGAAGGCTTCCGAACCGCAGGGCGGCTTGCCTCCGTTTTATCCGAACAAGCGCTGGAAAAACCAGAACCCGCCCGCCGTCACCACTGCGTAGGCGAGCGCCGTCACAGTCCGTTCTCCCGCAGCCGCATTTCGATTCCGCACCAGCGCAAGTAAGGGCGCGACCACGGCGACGATGCAAATCTGTCCGACCTCTACTCCAGCGTTGAACGAGAACAGAGACCAGCCCAGCGCCTGCCGAGGCAACGCCATCTCTCGCAAGACGCTGGCAAAACCGAAGCCGTGGACGAGTCCGAAACCGAAAGCGAAAAGAATGCGGGTATCGCCGGTGCGGCGGCCCAGTAGAGCGTGCACGCCGACGAAGACGATGCTGAGCGCGATTAGGGGCTCGATCAAACGTGGCGACGGATTCACAAGTCCGAATGTCGCCAGCGCGAGAGTAATACTGTGTGCCACCGTGAAAGCAGTGACGATCTTGAGCAAGCGCGCGACGGTGCCGCCCAGCAGGAGCAAACCGATGATGAAAAGAATGTGATCCGGCCCGATGAAAATATGGTGAACTCCCTCGTACAGGAACTGACGCACCACGGCCCAAATGCCTTGGTAGGCGCCTTGATGAAATTCGATTGTTGTCCGCGTACCTTCCAGGACTTCCTGCCGCTCGAGGTGATCGCCGCGGTAGAAATTGGCGAAGGTCTTGTGCCGCGAGTCGTAGGGGAACAGTTGCGCTTCCACTCGCAGCGTTTCCGGAGCCGCCGACCAGGGAAAAGCGAACGTAAGTCTTAAATCCTGTCGATCCGGCACTGCTTCCGCGTTGAGGAGTTGGCCGGAGAGCGGTTGGTTTCCGGCGAAAATTCGGAGGCGGGAAAGAGCGATCGCCGCCAGAGCGTTTTGTTGCGCCTGTAGAGTCGCCGGGTTCAGCAACATCGAAGGTTCGATTGTCGGCAAATCATGCGCCAGATCTGTGGTCGACGCGGTCAGGACCACTTCGAGCTGTTCCGTCTCGGAATGGAAATCCAGGAAACTAGTCGGCTCGCTATGCGCGTGGACGAGCTGCGCAAAAGCGAGGCTGAGACTAAGCAAAAACGCGAGCGGAAAAACACGCCCGCGGTGCGCGCGCAAAATTAGGTTCAAGGCTTCGGACTCGCGACGGGAGCGGGGCCGGTCGCGAAGACGGGATGGCTTCCGATATCTTGCAGTGTTTCAACCGCTTTCGGCGCGTCGACCAGACTGAAGAGCGGGCTCCAGCTTAATGCTGTCCCCAAATACTTCTGCGCCGCCACGTGATCGCCAGCGCGCAACGCAATCATACCGGCGTGAAACTGAATCGCCGGGTCCGGAGTATTCTGGCTCTGGGCCCGCCCGATCGCTTCCTGTGCTTTCTCGAGTTCGTTATTCTTAAAGTAAACCCAGGCCAAAGTGTCCGCTTCAAAAACATTTCGCGTTAGCTTGCGTTCTTCCGCGAGACGCAAGGCCTCGACCAAGTTGCGATCGTGGTCGGCATAGAACCTTGCGACCTGCAGATGATCGTGGCCGCGTTTCGCGAGGTGTTGCGCGTGGAGTTCATCCACTTTCCGATAATATTCCTCGGCCTCCGCGGGAGCGC
>JBDUAE010000072.1:0-8529 GCA_040004805.1 Chthoniobacterales bacterium
GCCAACTTCACGTCGTCGTCGCCACCATGGGACTCGCGGCGGGGATTAATTTCTCGATGCGCTCCGTCCTCATCACTGGCACCGCCTACATGGCCGGTAACTTCGAACGTCACGTCCAGCCGGATGAGCTTTTGCAGATGTTTGGCCGCGCTGGCCGCCGCGGACTCGACGAGACTGGATACGTCCTCCTCGTTCCCGACATTCCACGCCTGGCCGATGCCCGGCCGCGACAGTTGAAGCGTGCCACCCAGGTCGATTGGCCCAGCCTGATCAGCGTCATGCGCGGCGCGGCCGAGCGCGGGGAACAGCCGTTTGCGGCCGCCGTCGAACTGAGTCACGCGCTTTACAGTACGCAGAAGATTCCGCTCGGGGTTGAGAACTCGTTAGGCACGGGTCCGCGCCCGTGCGGTTTCTGGGTCGATGCGGAACGAGCCCGCTTCGTTCGCCGACCGGTCACGGAGATGCTGAATTCCCGGGGTGAATGGGAGCCGAAGAGCGCGAACGTTCACGTCTCGTTAGGCGAAGTTCTTGTTCGCGAGGCCGAAGCGTGGGTGCCAGCGCTGCGCCTCCCGCGCATGCTCGATGGCCTCGGCTTCGGTAATCTTTGCAAGCTGCGCGAGAAAGGGATTTACGGACGCGAAATTCCGCTCGCCACCATCACTGTCGACAAAATTATTCAGCCGGTGAAATGGTTGCGCAGGAAAGGTGTCGCTAGTTTCCCGTCGGCCGATGCCGGGCAGAATGGCACGGCGCCCGACGCTGCCTTTTCCGCTGCGGTCGAGCCCGTTCTGCGCGAGGTAACCGGAGGAGCCTACTGCGAAATCTTCACTCGCGGACATACCATCTCGGCGCGACTCGATTTTTCGCCGCTTCCCGCCAGCGCGGTGCTCGATTCCCACCGGTGCGCCTTGCTCAGTCCGCCGGAGCGGCTGGCGCGTCCGCCGATTTGCCGGGAGTGCGATCAGCTTCAGCACGACGAAACCGTTCCCATCGTCGGCTCGCCCGCTTTCGCGTGGCGGCAGTTGGGTTTGGTCGCGGAGGATGGCACTCCCACGCGTCGCGGCGTGATCTTTTCTTTTTTCCAAGCCGGCGAAGGTCTCGCGATCGCCGCCGCGCTCGAAGACGAGCGCTATCCGATTGATGATCTCGTCTTCGACCTCGCGAATATTCGCGGCGGCCCGCGTTTCGCCGGGGACGATGCGCCGATGGGTGGACGTCTCGGCATTCTTTGCCAGCGCGTCTTCGAGCGCGCCGATCATCCCGGTTATCTCGAAATGGGCACGCCGATGCATTACGGCTCCGGCGCCTCGGAGGTTATCCGGGAAGTGGTTACGAATCCCGCCGCGCGCTACAAACTCACGACCGATTCGCTGCGCGCGGGCGACATCGAACGCGCGTTGATGGAATGGCGCAGCCTGCTCCGGCACATTGTGCACGCGCCCGAGTTCGCTTGGGATCGCTGGCACGAACTCAAGGCCGCGGCGCAAAAATTAGTCGACACAACCACGTCGCCCGCGCTACTCGAGTTCCCGCCCCTTCTCGCTGCGCAACAACGCCGCGCCGCGCCCATCAGCGTTCTCTAGGGGCGTCATGAACTTTGAGCGCGTGTCATCCTGAGGCGGCGCAGCGCGCCGAAGGATCTCGCACTGGCTGCCTAATTCCACCGCTCGAGTAAGGGCGTCTCATCACCAAGTGCGGGATCCTTCGTCGTCTGCGCGACTCAGGATGACACCGCGCGGCCGACGTTGCTTCCCAGGCCTATGGCGAGCTGGCTTAGTCTTGGCCAAAGGGAACTCTGCGCTGACGGCTAAAGTTCACGACACCTCTAGGCGCCGCAGCCGTACTCCAGGACGCGCTTCAATTTACCCGCCCCGAATTGCCAAATCGACGCCCCGCCGCCTTCGTAATAGGAGGAGCCGACGATGATCTCCAGCCGTCCGTCGCCGTTCAAGTCGAGCAACCCGCGAACTTCATAGCGGTTCGGTGCCGCGTTCTCGTTCGCTTTGGAATAGAAATCGCCCTCGACCAGCTTGGTTTGCACTTTCCCGTTCACCACGGAACGCAAAAGCACGAAGGAATAATTCCCCGCCGCCGCGCTTGAGGGGACGGTCCCGTCGTCCTTCAGGTAATTGGTCGCGGTGAGCAGGACCTCTTCTTCGCCATCGCCGTCGAGATCGATCCGCAGGATTTGGGTGATCTTTACCGTCGGCTCGCTTATCCCTTTGCTGATCAGGAAATCGCGCGCCGCTTTCACATAAACTTCCTGCTTCGGGTCGCTCAGCTTCGCCTTTCGTGGCATCGGATTCCAGGAAGCGGAGACAGCGATCGCCTTCTCTTCGTTGGCTGGCTGCACTTCTTGTTCCCAGACATCGGGACACACATCTTGATTTGCCTTCGCTTTGCCGCCTGTAACCCGGCCCCCTAAGCCGAAAAGCTTATAGACGGAGTAGGGGTGGCCCGGCACCACAGTTTTCCCGGCTTGCTCGCTCGACAGCCACTTCCCACCGGAAAAGCCTCCAATAACGAATCCGCCCGGAAGTTCGAGACAGGTCGATAGCCCTTCGCCTTGTGCGCGAAAAACGAAAAGGAGCAGGAACGGACAGAAAAGCAGCGCGCGGATCATTTCCTAGAATTGCTCCCGCCGGCCGGAGTGGTCGAGTTTTATTCCGTAAGCTTCGCCCGTCTCCGAAAGGCGCGTTCGAACTTCCGTCACGGCGTGCTATCGCTTGTCCTATGTCCGCATCCGAGATCAAAACGCCCGCTTCACTCGGCTACCGAATGCCGGCGGAATGGGAACCGCACGCCGCCACCTGGCTCTCCTGGCCGCGCCGCGAAGGTATCAGTTTTCCCGACGCCTACGATCGCGTGATGCCAACTTTTCGCAAGATGGTCGAGGCGATCACGGAATCCGAGCCGGTTAACATCAACGTCAGCAACGGCGCTCACGAAGCGGAAGCTCGCGCCGTCCTCGATGGCGTCGCGCCGGAGTGCATCACGTATTTTGAAATTCCAACAAACGAGCCTTGGTGCCGCGATCATGGCCCCATCTTCCTGACTCGGCCTAACGAGCCGAGGCTCGCCGTCGTCGATTGGGGCCACAACGCTTGGGGTGGCAAATATCCGCCGTTCGATCTGGACGATGTCGTCCCCACCCGTGTCGCTGCCGCGCTCAATCTTCCGGTTTACGAAGGCGGCATGATCCTCGAAGGCGGCTCCATCGACGTCAACGGCGCCGGCGCTTGCCTAACGACCGAGTCGTGTCTGCTAAACGAAAACCGCAACCCCGGCCTGACCCGCGCGCAGATTGAACAACGGATGCGCGATTTCCTCGGCGTGCGCGACATCCTCTGGCTCGCCCGCGGCACGGAAGGCGATGACACCGATGGCCACATCGATAACCTCGCCCGTTTCGTCAGCGAGCGCACCGTGCTCGCCATTGTCGACCCCGACCCGGATAGCGCGAACTACGATGCCCTTCAGGAAAATCTTGCTCGGCTCCGCGAATTCAAAATCGGCGGCGAACCGCTCGAGATTCTAACGCTGCCGGTCGTCTCAAAAATGGAGCGCGGAGACCTCGTCCTGCCCGCCAGCTACGCGAATTTTTACATCACCAACGAGCGCATCCTTGTCCCCACCTACGCCGACCCGAACGATGCCGCAGCCATCGCCACGATCCAACGCGCTTTTCCGAAACGCCGCGTCGTCCCGATCGATGGCCGCGAATTAATCTGGGGTCTCGGCGCCTTCCACTGCCTTACCCAACAGCAACCGGCTGTTCGTTAGGCAAGCGCTAGCGCCGGTCTAAGCGGCGCGGGCTTCTGTACGTCATCCTGAGGCCGGCCGGCGGATCTCGCGGAGCTGGAGAACGACGCACAACGGCTGGGTAAGCTGATGATCCAGCACGAGATCCTTCGCCGTCTCCGCGGGTCAGGACGACAATGTGTGGAGGGTCTTCTCCAAGGCCATCCGGGTGTTGCTCGTCATTTCAGATTACCCCATTTTTGCCGCGACACAGTCGCTCGAAAACGCTACCTTTATTAATGCAATGATGCGTCGCTTCGTATTTGTCCTGGCTTTGTTCGCGAGCACGAACCTTCAAGCCCGCATCGGCGAAAATCCGGAACAAATCGCTGTGCGATACGGCCCACCCGTCGCCCAGTCTTTCGACGAAGACGGCTACGGTGTTACTCTTTATCACTTCCGAAAGTTGGAGGTAGCCCGCGTGACTTTCGAACAAGGACGCAGCCGCAGGGAAGAATTCGCCACCGGCTCCGGAGACCCGCTTCCGTTGGATTTTATCAAGTCATTGCAGACGGAAAACCCCACGAATGAAATCTTCGAGGGAGATGACCGCATCGATGTCGACGAGCGGGAAGTGCGCCGAAGTCCGTTCGAAATTGCGGGTACGGGCGCAGAACAAGTCTTCACCGGAACCGTAGAAATCAAAGAGCGGACAGAACGCAAAGGCGAAGAGCCGGCTCGCTATCTCATTCTGCGCGACCGCGACAAGGTGCTGGAAATCGGATCTCGCTATGCGTTTTTTTGGCAAGATCTGGAGTCGGGGCAACGTTACTCGATCACGGTGGCGGATGAGATAAGCAATGACATAATGGCTCCCACCATCCTCGTTGGTCATCGGGAGCACATTAATTTTTCGCGGGACTCTGACGACGCCCGCGCCAGCAGGCAAACGTTGGTCCGCATCACGGCACCCGGGAGGGTGATTTTTGATCGCACGATCTGCGAAGTGCACCATACCCCGATGGAATTTCGGAATGTTGAGGTCAGCTATGGCCTATTGGCGATCGGACATTGCGCCCAAGACTTTCCCCATTCCCTCACCTTCGTGAGTGGCGGCTGCCTCTTGGGTGAGGAGAAAAAGTTACCGATCTACGTTTGCTCGGCCTGCGTGAGTGCGGCGGCGGAATGCAAGCGCGAGCGCAAGGAGCGGGGCGAAGAGGAATAGCTCCGCGGCCATCAACTTTTCCATCGGATCGGAGCCAAGGAACGACGCAGGCCGCGGAGTCTTATATCCCCATCATCGCCCGCAGGAAAAAGTAAAGCACGCCGAGCGTGACCAAGCCCAGCGGAGCGCGGGCGAGGAATTTCGTTGCGCTATTAAGACTCTGGCCCCGCCGCGATTGCATGAAAGCGATCAGTGCCAAGACCAGGCCGACCCCGTAGCAAGCAAGCGCCACCATGAACGCGTTCTGAGAGTTTCCTCCGAGCATTCGTCCGCCGAAAGTTCCAGCGAGCAAGCCGAGCCCGAGAAACAGAAAAGATGAGAGGCCCAGCTTTTGCAGATGATTCATTAGGCGACACTAAACAGTCGGCGCGGGCTTATAGCCACTCTGGAGAATGGCTTCGTGCAGATCGGGCGCATGCGTCTTCCGCGCGTCGAAGGTAATGGTGACCCGCTCTTTTTTGGCGTCGGCTTTCACTTCCTTCACGCCCGCGATTTTCAGAAGCGGTTCCCGCAGGTTCCGCACGCATTCGTCGCAATCGTTCCCGTCCGTCCCGATGTGGATTGTTTCCAAGACTTCGTGGTCGGCGGTATCGTGCAGATTATGGGGATCAGCGGGGTCCATCACTTAGTAAACGGCGCTCGCTCCTTCGCCGGACGTTCCCGCGAGTGGAAGAGGCGCGGAAATTCTTGTCGCATAGCGCCGATCCCAAGAGTAAGGGAATTCATCTCATGAAAAAAATCGGAATCCTTTTCGGCCAGGAAAACACCTTCCCTCCCGCCTTCGTTGAAGCGGTCAACAAGAAAGCCGGCGGCGAGATGCACGCGGAATTCGTGCGCATCGATAAAGTGGTGCAAGGCGAGCCCTGCGGTTACGACGTGATCATCGATCGCATCTCGCAGGATGTGCCGTTTTACCGCGGGTTTTTGAAAAACGCGGCGCTGACCGGGACCGCGGTGGTAAACAATCCGTTTTGGTGGAGCGCGGATGAGAAGTTTTTTAACAACGCGCTCGCGACCAAGATCGGCGTGGCGGTTCCGCGCACGGTGCTTTTGCCCTCCCATCAGGTGCCGCCGGACACGAGCGACAATTCCTTTCGCAATCTCGCCTACCCGATGGATTGGGAAGCGATCTTCGCCTATGTCGGTTGGCCCGCTTACTTCAAGCCTTTCGCCGGCGGCGGCTGGAAGAATGTCTACAAACTAAATAACGCGGAGGAATTCTTCCGCGCCTACAGCGAGACCGGCCAACTGGTGATGATGTTGCAGGAGGAAGTGCTCTTCGACATGTACTTCCGCTGCTACTCGATCGACCAACGGAACGTCCGCATCATGCCGTACGAGCCGCGGCATCCGTTCCATCTTCGCTACGTCACGGAATGGCAAACGCCGCCGGAGATTTTGCAAAAAGTGCACGAGGGCGTGCTCACCTTGAATCAATATTTAGGCTACGACCTGAACACGGTGGAGTTCGCGATTCGCGACGGCGTGCCGATGGCGATCGATTTCTGCAACCCCGCGCCGGATGCGGAAGTCACCTCGGTCGGGCAAGCGAATTTCGATTGGGTGGTCGACGCCGTTTCCGACATGGCGATCCGAAAAGCGCGCGAGCACAAACCGGGTCAGGACAACCTGAGCTGGGGCAAATTCGTGCGGGCCGGCGCCACCGGGCGCGCCCTGCGCGATTTGATGTAACCGCGCTCAAAAATTCACTCCGCGCCTGCCGCCGTCATCCCGAGCCGCGCAGACGGCGAGGAACCTCACACTAGCTCTGGTAATGTCCAGCGACCTTGCGCGTCAATCACACTGGCGACCTGAGTCTATCGTCGCGGAAAACCTTCGGCCGAATTGCGAGATCCCTCGCCGCCTGCGCGGCTCGGGATGACGGTTGCGGAGCCGGCGAGCCACGATAGCGCCGCGCGCTGACACCACGGCGATCTTCCAATGTAAGCGCGAGCTTGCGTGGTTAGGCGTTCTGGCGCTTCATTGTAGGCGATGGAAAAAGACCACGTTTTCACTCTCGGCATCGAGGAAGAATTCCAGATCGTGGATCCGCAGACACGGGAGCTAAAGTCGCATATCCAGCAGATTCTCGGCGACGGGAAAGTGGTGATGCAAGAGCGGATCAAACCGGAGATGCATCAGTCGGTCGTGGAAACGGGAACCGATGTTTGCCACACCGCGTCGGAAGCGCGTGAGCAGGTGGTGCGTTTGCGCACCGAGCTGGCGGAACTAGCTGGCCGCGGCGGGGCCAAGTTCGCCTCAGCCGGCACGCATCCGTTTTCGCACTGGCACGATCAGCGCATCACGGAAGGCGAGCGCTACGAGACGATCGTGAAAGACATGCAGCAGGTCGCGCGCGCGAATCTGATTTTCGGCTTGCATGTGCACGTAGGAATCCCCAACCGCGAGATGGCCATCCACGTCATGAATCAGGCGCGCTATTTTCTGCCGCACATTTACGCGCTCTCCTGCAATTCGCCGTTCTGGGTCGGGCGGAATACGGGGTTCAAAGGCTATCGCCTGAAAGTGTTCGAACGCTTCCCGCGCACTGGCATTCCGGACGCGTTCGAGGGACTCTCGGAGTACGAGGATTACTGCAAGCTCCTGGTCAAAACCAACTGCGTCGATAACGCGAAGAAGATTTGGTGGGACATCCGCTTGCATCCGTTTTTCGACACGCTGGAGGTGCGCGTCTGCGATGCGCAATCGCGCGTGGACGACACCATCGCGCTCGCTGCCCTGATCCAGGCGATCATCATAAAGCTGCACCGGTTGCAGCGGCAAAATCTGAGCTTCCGCATTTATCGCCGTCGGTTAATTGACGAGAACCGCTGGCGCGCCGCGCGCTACGGACTCGATGGCAAGCTGATCGATTTCGGACGCGAACAGGAAATGGATGCACGCACGCTTTTGAACGAGATGCTCGAGTTCGTCGGACCGGAACTCCGGGAACTTGGGAGCGACGCCGAGCTCGCTCACATCGAAAAAATCATGCGCGAAGGGAACGGCGCGGATCGGCAGCTCGAAGTCTGGGAGCGCACCCGCGACATGCGCGAGGTCGTGGATCACATCGTGCGGGAAACGTATCAGGGACTGCCGCTGAGCGAGCCCGCGTCAGCGTAGCTGGCGCCACACCCTGGGTCGCCTACACTCGGTTGCCCCCCGGGATTTTCCGCGCCATGGTGCTCGCCTCTTTTTCATGCCCGATAGCCTTTCCACCGCCACTCTCGACCGGGAGTTAATTCCCGGGGCTCGCAACGCCATCCGCACCTGCCTGCGCCTGCAGCCGGAGGAGCGCATTACCATCATTACCGATGAGGCCACGCGCGATATCGCCGCGGCCTTGCAAGCCGAAGTCGAGGAAGTCGGAGCGGCGTGCGCTGTCTTCATTCTCGAGAAGCACGCGCCACGACCGCTTACCGGCATGCCGGAAGTAATTCTGGAAGATCTCGCCACCTCGCAGGTCAGTATTTTTTGCGCACAAACGCAGCGGGGCGAACTCGGCTCCCGCATGCAGATGAGCGATGTGGTGAACAAGCATCGCATCCGTCACGGCCACATGG
>JBDUAE010000073.1:0-8522 GCA_040004805.1 Chthoniobacterales bacterium
GGCACGGTCCCATCGCAGCCGCTCATCGTCGCCAGCATCATGAGCAAAAAGCTCGCGGAAAGCCTCGATCGTCTCGTCCTCGACGTGAAATTTGGCGCGGGCGCATTCATGAAAACACGCGCGGAAGCGGAGCAACTCGCCGCTGCGATGACGGAAGCGGGCCAACTCATGGGCGTTCAAACTTCGCATCTGCTCAGTCCGATGGACGAACCGCTGGGCCGCGCGGTTGGCAACGCTCTCGAAGTCGCAGAGTGCGTCGAGACTTTGCACGGAGGCGGCCCGCGCGATGTGATCGATCTCACCCTCGATCTGGCGGTGTGCGTCTCCGATTCTTCCCGAGAAACTCTGGCACGTCGCCTAACGAATGGAGAAGCGTGGAAAAAATTTGTGGCCCTGGTCGAGGCGCAGGACGGCGACGCGCGGGCCTTGGAAAAAATAGCCGACACGCACCGCGCGCCCGTTGTCTATCCTCTGCCCGCGCCATCGGCGGGAACCGTTGCGAAAATGGATGCCGCGGCCATCGGGAGCGCTTCCGTCCTGCTCGGCGGCGGACGCTCCCGGGCGGACGACGCGATCGATTTCGCGGTCGGCTTCTCCCAGATCAAGAAAATCGGCGAAACCGTCGCGGCTGGCGAACCCCTTCTCGTCGTCCACGCTCGGAGCGAGGGAGCGTTGACCGCTATTTTGCCTCTTCTGCACGATGCGTTCGCACTGTCCTAGAGCGTGTGATCATCACTCCGTCCGCCCCACAAAGGATTCCTGAATCAGCCTCGCATGAGCATTGACCGCTCCCTTCGAGACGGACATGATGACGCTTTCACGCCGCACCACATGCCAAAATCTGACTCGCAAAATGTTTTCGCACCTGAGGGTGCGATTGATCTTCATGTGTCTCCTGAGCTGCGCACTTCTCTGCGCGAGCTCATTGATCGGAAACCAAAAGTCCTCGTGATCGATCTCGCCGAAGTGCCCTACATCGATAGCTCAGGGTTGGCAGTGTTAATCGGCGCGATGCAGAGCCTCGAGCACGATGGCGGCGCGTTTCGCCTCGCCGGCGCTCAGACGACAGTGCGAACGATTTTGGAAAGCGCACGGCTCGATCAATACTTCCACCTTTATCCGACAGTGGAAGAGGCGCTGGCCGCTTCCTGATCGAGCGCGCACTTCCTCCCGCCAATAAGCGGACCGGAATTCCACGCTCTTTTTTCGCGTACGCTCGAATAACGCTTGCGGGAAATGGTCGAAGGATTAAATCCGAACATCCAGCAATAACCTATGATCAAACCTTTCTCTACCTTCCTCCTCGCCGCCATTCTCTGCACCGTTTCCGCCCAAGCGAAAACGATGAAAGTGCCGGCCGAAAGCTCTGTCGCTTCCATTACCTTCCCGGATTCGTGGAATCCGGAGGAAATCGATCATGGCGTGGCTGCCCAGAGTTCGGACGACGCGGTCTACATGGCGGTCGTGGCCGTGGCGAGCGAGAAAGGCATGAACGCCGAAATCGACGATACCTTCGCGATGCTGAAAGAGCACAAGGTCGAACTCGATCAGTCGACCAAGAAGGAAAATAAATTCAAAGTCGGCGGTTTCGATGCCGAAGAAATGCTCTTCCAGGGCAAGGATGAAGACGGTCCCACGGCAGTCAGCATTACCTTCGTGCCGGTCAAGGATCACGTGGTTGTGATCACCTATTGGGTGTCGACCGCAGACGAAGAAGGGCATCAAAAAGAAGTGGGCGAAATCGTCAACAGCCTGAAGGCGCTTTAGGACTCTGCCATTGTCGAGCACCGCGGCGCGGTTTGATCATTCACCGATGTATAAACTCGCCATCCTCTTCGGCGTGGTGCTATCGGCGACGATCTCCCGCGGTTCGGAGGATCCCGCTCCGGCCGTCAGGGAAACCACGCAGCGCGTCGCGTTTTCCCAATACTGTTTCTGGACCGGCGAGATGAAACTCGGCCAGATCGACGGCGTCCTCCGCACCGAAGCAGGCTTCCTCAATGGTCAGGAAGTTACGGTGGTGGACTACGATCCGGCGCGACTTTCACTCGAAGCACTCGTTAGGCAAGCGAAGGCAGCTGGAGTAGCCGACCTCATCCATTTTCCGCAGCAGACGTCACCCCATAATCTGGCCGCGCTCGGGCTGCCGGAAGGAGTTTCGCTCGCCGGATACCGGCCCGCGCCCGCCGGCGATCAAAAAAAACAGCTCGAGGGCACACCGTATTCCCGCCTCACGCTGACGCCCGAGCAGGCCACCAAGCTCAACGCCTTCTGTCGCCAAAATCCCGCCAAGGCGAGGGAGGCGTTGACTCGGGAACAACGGGCCGAACTGGCGCGGCGCTCGGTGCATTGATCACGCGAAAAATCTCGAGGGTTAAAAAGAGCCCGGTCTTGCACGCGGCGTGCTTCCGTTACATGAATCGCTGTCGGCTATTTTTTTATGATCGATCACATTAACTTCGACCGCCTCGCGTCGCGCGCTTTCCAGTGGGCCAGGAGCCAGGAGGAACTGATTCTCAAGTATGGTTCTCCACTCAGTCCCGCGCAGGCAGCTGATGCCGGCAGTGTCGGCGTGCAAGACGTCGCGCGCATTCGGGTGTTGGTCGTTGATCGGATTCTGCTCCCCGAGGACGACGAACTCGCCGAGGCTGCACGTCGCGCCCAAATCATTACCGACGCTTCACGCGCCGTTACCTTCGGCCACGGCATTGTGATTCGGGCGGACTCATGGCAAAACCGCGAGGCACTCGTTCACTCTCTCGTCCATGTCGCCCAATGCGAACGCAGTGGCGGCCTGGAAGCGTTTGTTAGCGCATATCTCGCAGATCGCGTCACGAGCGCTGATTTCAGCGTCGGTTCTCTAGAAGACGAAGCACGCGGACTGGCCCGGGAAATTTGCTCCGCCCAGACCGCGACGGCGTAAGCCTGCTTCGTCGACTTTCTGCGCGATTGAAGGTCGCATAAAGAACCCTCGAAACCCCGGGTAGTCTCGACTACCATCGCGAGCGATGTGCTTTCCCCGCTTCGCTTCTCTCCTTGCCGTGGTTCGGTTTTTCGTGCTTTTGGCTGCTTGCGCGCTTACGGCTTGTGGTGCCCGGAAAGACAAAACCGACCGCGCCACGGTCGATGAAAAACCGCAGACGCCCGCCACTGCCGCCGAAGCCGCGAGGGTGATCGATTTCTCCACCGTGCCACTTTTGGAAGGTGCTACCCCGCCCTGGCCACGCGGCGTCGCGAGTCTCGATTACAAGGCTAAAGCCAACCCGAAGACCGCATTCGAATTCCATCGAAAACAATTACTGGCCTCCGGTTGGAAAGAGTTACCCAACACCTCCATCACCGAGCAATCCGCCAGCGCCACCTTTGCGCGGAATCACTTCCTGCTTTCGCTTTCCGTCTTCCCGAGCGGCCAGGGCGAAATTCTCGTTCGTCTGCAAAATCTCGGTAATATCCGACCGGGTAATCTGCCCGTGCCCCCCGGGGTCAAACCGGTATACGTGGGCGACGCGAGCGCGATGTACGTAACCGAAGCCGCCGTCCCCGCCACCGCCGCGGCCTGCCAGCAACTCCTCGTTACCCAAGGCTGGACGCCGTACGGCAGCGCGGGCGATTCCGTTAACTACAAGAAGAACGCGATCCGCATTTCCGCCACCGTCTCCGCCGCGCCGGCGCAGGGTGGGAAGACCATGATCGCCTACTCCACCGAACAATTGTCCGTCGACATCCCCGCTCCCACCGGCGCGGAGGATTTACGCTACACCGACCAAACTCAGGAACTCAGTTTCGAGACGGCCGCAAAACAGGACGCCGTAGTCGCGTTCTATCGTCAGGCCCTAACCCCGGCCAAATGGGAGGCCACCCTCGATCACCCGATTGAGATTGACGATAAGAACGAAGTCATCTTCCGCAATCCGAGCAAGGACATGCTCACTCTCGCTATGCCCGCCCGCGGACCCGAAGGCAAAACTCGCGTCTCCGTTCGTTACCAGAGCGCGCGCGAAATCGCCGAACTGGATAAAAAGCTCAAGGAAGAAGCTCCCGCTCTGCGCGCCGCCGCGGAGGCTAAAGAAAAAGAAGAATCCGCCCGCTTCATCGCCGCGCACACTTTACCGAAGCTAGCCGTCGCGCTGCCTGCAGATGCTGCGGGCGTCGCGATCAGCCCCGGCGAAATCAAGTTCACAGTCGCGCACGGCAAAGCCAAAGCGACCGTCCAAGTTTTCCAAAAGCAATTCCAGGCTGACGGCTGGAAGGAAGACCTCTCGACGCTCGACCCACTGGCCGGCGCCATTTCGGTCTCGAAAGGGAATCAGAGGATTGCGATCGACTACACCGACACCGGTGTGACGCCCACCGAAATCACCGTCTCCGCGATCGGCGCAGAATTGGAACGAAAGTAAATTTCCTCCCGCATCGGGACCCTGGTGTGGGTTGCACTGCGGTCTACTTTGTCGCCGCTTTTTTGCTTTCGGCAGGAGTGGCACTGGCGCGCTTGGCGGCCGCCAGTCGTTCTGTCTTCTTTCGGCGCGATGCCCGTTTTTTCACATTATCTCTGCCTTGGCTGTTTCCCATAAGGCGGGAACCTTCGCCCGTTCTGCCCTCGTTCCCAAGTTCTTTCGCAGCAACAACCGCCGGAATTTACTCCACCTTTAACAACTCAATTTCGAACACCAGCATTCCGTAGGGCGCGGACTCTCCCTTGTAAGCCAGCTTCTCGGGAATCCAGAAACGCGCCTTCTCGCCCTCCGCCATCAACTGCAGTCCCTCGGTCCAACCCTCGATCACTCCATCTACTCGGAATGTCGCCGGTTGCCCGCGCGTAACCGAGCTATCGAAGAGCTTCCCGTCCGTCGTCCAGCCGGAATATTGCACCGTCACCTTGTCGCTCCGTGACGGATGTTTTCCCGTCCCCGGCCGGAGCACGAGATAACTCAAACCGCTCCCCGTCTTCTCCGCATCTCCGGGAGGCGACTTCACATCTGGTGGCGGCACCGTCGGCGAATGATCGAACGATATTAATTGGACGTCGAAAACCAGCGTGCCCTTCGGTTTGCCGGCCGCTCCTTTGTTCGCCAAATCCTCGGGAATCCAGAACCGCCGCGTCTCGCCCGCCACCATCAATTGCACGCCCTCGGTCCAACCCGGCAACACTTTATCGAGCGGAAAAGTCGCCGGCTTCCCTCGCGCTCGCGAGCTATCGAACATTTTGCCGTCCGTGGTCCAACCCGTGTACTGCACCTTCACCACATCGGTTCGTGTCGGGTGCGCTTTACCCTTTCCCGGCGCCATCACTTTCGACGCCAAACCAGACGCCGTAGTCGACGCATCTGCCGGTGCTTCCGCCACGTCCGAGGGCGCAGGAATTGGCTCCGCCAAGACCAGCGTCGCGACCAGGAATAAGGCCGAACCGACCGATAACGTCTTCATACCTGCTGCTACCGCGCCGCTGGCGAAGGTTTCGGCGTGCTGCCGAGAGGCGCGTTGCTAACCGGGCGGGAGACATTTTCCGGCAGCCAACGGCCGAAGTTGCTTCCCGGGACGGTCGGCACCCAAAGATATCGTCGACCGTTAATGATCCTCGGTTGCACGTTAGCCGGACGTGGGACCACGACAAAGTTGGCGTTATTAACCGACACCGGCTGCGCCGCCGAGGCGTTTCCCACCGGGGCGGGCAACGCAGCGTTGCGTGTCGCATTGGCGGGCCTCGCACTCGCTGACGCATGCGGAACAGTTCCCGCTGGCTTGCTTGGCAGCGACGGCATCGTGGACACGGCATTCCCCGTGGTGGCAGTCGTAGACCGGCGAGGAACGTAGATAAAACCGCGTGCCGTGACCTGTCCTTTTATCCCCGCGGAATTCCGCACCTGCACTTCCATCGCCAACGCCACCCCTGACCGAATTCTGGCATCGCCGAGTGGTCTTCCCCCGACTAGCGCCAGAAAATAACGGCCCGAAGTCGGTGGCGTATTGGCCACCGTCCGCACCTCGATGGTGTAAACTCCGGGCTCGAGCGGACCCGTCTGGAACCGCCCTTTCTCATCCGTCACTACCTTGGAGGCAATCGCCGAGCCTCTCATTGCAACGACGTCGAGGCCGGGCACGCCATCGAGCGCCGCAGCCAACGGCGCGCACGCCAGAAACGAGGCAAAACAAATCCAATAAATATACAATCGATTCACAGCGATCACCGTACGACAACGCCCGTAAGATCGACAACGCAAAACTAGTGCGGAACCGCCCGGACGCCTCAAACTTGCACCACGCCCATGTGAAAACGCGCCTTCGGCATCGGTCGGGAGACGTAACTCAACAGCCGAACCAGCACATCCCGCGTCTCGTGCGGTTGAATAATTGCATCCACCCAGCCGCGGGCCGCGCCGTAGCGGATATCGGTCTGCTCTTCGTAGCTCTTTTTGACCTGCGCGCGCAGCGCCTCCAGCTCTTCCGGCGTCGATTTCTTATCGCCCCGATCACGCGCCCGGGCTAGGACACTGAAAACGGTGTCGGAAGCCTGCGCCGCGCCCATCACCGCGTAGCGCGAATTCGGCCAGGCCAGGATAAAGCGCGGGTCGTAAGCCTTGCCACAAAGAGCGTAGTTGCCGGCGCCAAAGGATCCACCAACGACGACCGTGATTTTCGGCACGGTGGAATTACTGACCGCATTCACCAGTTTCGCGCCACTGCGGATGATGCCGCTCTGTTCGGCTGCGCCGCCGACCATGAACCCGGTCACGTCCTGGAAAAAAATAATCGGCAGACCGGTTTGATTGCAGTCCATGATGAAACGCGCGGCCTTATCGGCGCTATCGTGATAAATCACGCCGCCCATCTGGATGCCTTCCTTTTTCGTGCGCGCCTGTTGCCGCTGGCTGGCGACAATTCCAACCGGCCGCCCGCCGATCCGCGCGTAAGTGGTGACGAGCGTTTTGCCGTAATCAGCCTTATATTCGTCTAACGAGTCTTCATCGATGATCGAAGCCAGCAGATCGCGCGCGTCATAGGGCTTGTGTCCATCGACACTGACGACTTCGTAAACTGCGTCCGGCGATTTCGCGGCTTTGAATTTCTCGGGCTTCGGAGCGCGTTTCGCCGCTTCCGCTTCCGGCAACAACGCGACTAACGAGCGCAAACGTTTCAAGCACGATTCGTCGTCCTTCTCGTGAAAGTCGACCGTGCCGCTGATTTCCGCGTGCATGGAAGCGCCTCCGAGATCCTCTTGATCGATCACTTCGCCGATCGCCGCTTTCACGAGTGAAGGACCGGCGAGATAGAGCCCGCTGCCCTCGGTCATGAGGATCTTATCGCAAAGCACCGGCAGGTAGGCGCCGCCCGCGACGCAGTTTCCCATGATGGCCGCGAACTGCGGAATCCCCGCCGCAGAGATGACGGAGTTGTTGCGAAAGATGCGACCGAAGTCGTCTTCATCCGGAAAAATCTCGTCCTGCATCGGAAGGAAAACGCCGGCGGAATCGACCAGATAAATGATCGGCAGATTGCATTCGAACCCGATCCGCTGCGCTCGAATCAACTTCTTTGCCGTCATCGGAAAAAACGCGCCCGCCTTCACCGTGGCGTCGTTCGCGATGATCAAACACGGAATGCCCGCGACATTACCAATGCCGGCGATGGAACCGGCGGCGGGGATTTTTCCCCACTCCGAATACATTTTGTAAGCGGCCCACAGTCCCAGTTCGAAAAACGGTGCGTCTTTATCCAGCAGTTGTGCAATCCGCTCGCGCGCAAACAGCCGACCGAGTTTGTGCTGCCGGTCCCGACCGGCTTTGCCGCCGCCTTCGCGCAGGATTTCTTCTTCCGCGGCGATTTCCGTGCAGCGTTCGCGAAGAGGGTTAACGACAGCGGACAACGAGCGGGACATGGAGGAAGACCGGTAAGCTGCGCGAGCGCCGGAAGCAAGCCGCGGAGCGGAGCGACCTCAGAATCACGCTCCGAAACGAAGTCTAATAGACGTCGTCGTCCGGAGAATAGGAGGAATCGCCCCGAATCGTGCGCAGACGATTGCGGCTACCGCGTTCCGATTCCGGCCGGTTGAGCCGCTCCAAAGCAAGACGCACCAGCAACGGCACGGCCGCCAGAGCCCCGAGCGAGACTAGAGCAATCGCAGTCGCCTGCCGGACCGGGCTCCTGATTTTATCCGCCACCAGCATTCCAACGCCCAGCCCCAGCGCAGTGCGGGTCAGGATAAGCAGGCCGTCCAACGGCAGTTGCTCGTTAGTTTTCGGAATGGATATCGAAAGGGACATCGCCTATCCTTATACGTTTCGTTTCGCAAAAAGAAACGGGAAATCTCGCAAGCCGTGTGTGCGTGTTTTCGAGATGCTTCCAACTCAAATGTCGCGACCCATTTACGCTCTGATTCTGGCCGGCGGCACCGGCGAACGCTTCTGGCCCGTCAGCCGACGCGCTCGTCCGAAGCAACTCCTGAAGCTCATTTCAGAACTCACTCTGCTCGAGGAAACCGTCCACCGTCTCGAAGGCATGGTGCCGCGAGAGCGGATCTTGATTCT
>JBDUAE010000074.1:0-8522 GCA_040004805.1 Chthoniobacterales bacterium
ACGCTGGCCCAAGCCGAGAGCGCGCAGCGCAGTTACATCATCACCGGGCTCGACGCTTATCTGGAGACCTACCGGGAGATGATCATCGCCGCGCAGCAAAACCTGGAACAGTTGAAGGATTTGACGACAGATAATCCTGAGCAACTTCGGCGCGTCGCTCTGATGCAACCGGAAATGATGGATCGGCTGGCGTCGCTGGAGGAGGGGATCGCGACGCGGGACCGCGAGGGCCTGGAGGGCGCGCGAACTTATGTGCTTACAGGCCGGGGAAAACGCCAAATGGATCGCATCCGGGAACTGGAGGCGGCGATGGAAAAATCGGAGCTGGCCCTGTTGCAGCAGCGAAAAAAGGAGTCACGCGCCAGCTATGTGACAACATTGGTGACGCTCGGCCTCGCCACCGCGCTCGGGCTGGGACTGGTGGCCACGGGTTACACGCTGGCCTGGCGCGAAGTGGTGACGCGGCGTCGCAGCGCCGCCGCCTTGGTTCGCGCGAACGACTTGCTCGAGCAGCGGGTGCTGGAACGCACCGACGACCTCGCGCTGGCTAATCAATCTCTTCGCCACAGTAACCAAGAGCTTGAACAATTTGCCTCGATCGCTTCGCACGATATGCAGGAACCGTTGCGAAAAATTCAGGCCTTTGGCGATCGGCTGCAGACCCATTGCGGGGGGGAGTTGGGTGAACAGGGGCGCGATTACCTCGCGCGGATGCTGGCTTCAGCGGGAAGGATGCGGGCGTTAATCGATGCGCTTCTGACCTTTTCGCGGGTAACGACAAAGGCGCAGCCGTTCGTGGAAGTGGATTTGGCAGCAGTGACGGCGGACGTGCTGGCGGACCTGGACTCGCTCATCCACCGGAACGGGGGTACGGTGGAGGTGGGTCCGTTGGTTTGCCTGGAAGCGGATGCTTTGCAGATGCGGCAACTTTTCCAAAACCTGATTGGCAATGGCTTGAAATTCTTTCGTCCCGGAGTGCCGCCGCTAGTGCGGGTCACGAGCCGCCTTTTGCCCGCGGACGACGGGAGCCAAAGTCCGCAGGTCGAGATCTCGGTGGCAGATAACGGAATTGGATTCGAAGAGGTTTACTTGGACCGTATCTTTGAGTTATTTCAACGGCTACATGGTCGGAATGAATACGAAGGCACCGGGATGGGGCTGGCGATTTGCCGGAAAATCGTGCTGCGTCATGGCGGGAATCTCACTGCAAGAAGCGCGCCGGACGCAGGCGCGACATTTTTAATTACGCTCCCTCTACGGCAGCCAGAAAAAGGAACCAGCGGATGAATATACCCGGAAAACCAATCACAATCTTAATGGCCGACGACGATGCGGACGACCGGCTGATGACGAAAGAGGCATTTGCCGAAAGCCGGCTGGTGAATGACCTGCGCTTTGTCGAGGACGGGGTGGAGTTACTCGATTACCTGAAGCGGCGCGGCAAATATGAGGACCCCGCGAGTTCGCCGCGGCCCGGCCTGATCTTGCTGGATCTGAACATGCCGAAAAAGGATGGCCGTGAAGCGCTGAAGGAGATCAAAGCCGACCCAAAACTAAAGAGCATCCGCGTGGTCGTGCTGACGACCTCGAAGGCGGAAGAGGATATCTACCGAACGTATGATCTATCGGCGGCGTCTTATATTACGAAGCCGGTCACCTTCTCCGCCATGGCCGAGGTGGTGAAAGTGCTGGGAAAATATTGGCTCGAAATCGTGGCGCTGCCCGTGGAAGACAATGGGAGCGGTAACGGAGGCAGTAATGGATAGCGGTCCGTTCCGCGTGCTCCTGGTCGAGGACGACCCGGACGATTTTTTCCTCACGAGCGAATTGCTGCGTGAAATCCCGGGGAATAAAATCACGCTCGATTGGGCGAAAGATTTCGAGGCCGGCCGCCGTGCGATCCAAGGCTGCCGCCACGATGCCGTCCTCTTGGATTACCAGTTAGGTAAGGGCGACGGGCTCCTGCTCTTGCGGGAGGCGCTGGAGCAGGGATGCAAGGCGCCGATCATTGTGCTGACCGGGCAGGGCGATCGCGATCTCGCCTTGAAGGCGCTGGAAGCGGGCGCGGCGGATTATTTGGTGAAGGGAACGTTGAACGCAGTCGCTTTGGAGCGCGCAATTCGTTATGCGCTCCAGCAAAAGCGGCACGCGCTCGAGTTGGAAGAAAAGGTGGCGGAGCGAACCGTGGAACTGGAGGCCGCGAACGCGGCTTTGCGCGAGAGCGAGCAAAAGATCCGCGCGCTTCTCGACACTGCGCAGGCCGCGCGCGTGAGCGCTGAAACGGCGAAGAGTCGCGCCGAAGCTGCAACGCGCGCGAAGGACGAATTCTTGGCGGCGCTTTCGCACGAATTACGGACGCCCCTCAATCCCGCGCTCCTTCTAGCCAGTTCGCTGACGGATGACCTCAGCCTTCCCGCGCAGGTGCGAGCCGACATCGAGGTGATCGCCAAGGGTATCGCTCTCCAGGCGCAGTTGGTGGACGATTTGCTCGATATTACCCGAATCACGGGTGGAAAATTACGGCTGGAGCTGCGCCCGATGGATGCGCACGCGGCCTTGCGGCTGGCCCAGGATATTTTGCGCGGCGACATCGCCAAGCGCGAAATCCAAGTCACCCTCGACCTCGCGGCGGAGAAGCACACCATCAATGCCGACCCGGTGCGCCTGCAGCAAATTTTTTGGAACGTCCTCAAGAACGCGATCAAATTTACTTCGGTTGGCGGGGCCATCACCGTGCGCACGCGTAACTCCGCGGTGCATCCGAGCACCTTAGAGGTGGAAATAGCCGACAACGGAATCGGGATTGATCCGACGATGCTCGGTCGCGTTTTCGACGCCTTCGTGCAGGAGGAGCATGATCGCGGTCATCGTTTCGGAGGCGTTGGCTTGGGGTTGGCGATCACACGCCGACTCGTCGACCTGCAGAAGGGAAAGATCCAGGTGGAGAGCGCAGGGCATGGTCACGGCGCGACTTTTCGAATCGAGTTTCCGCTGGCGCTGAGTGTGTCTCAAAACGCGGCCGCGCCCACGGTGTCAACCGCCCAGAAAGCCACGTCGGCGGCGCGGAGCGTTCTCCTGGTGGAAGATCACGAGCAAACTCGCGCGACTTTACAGCAGCTCCTGGAGCGGCGCGGGCATCGGGTAACCGGCGCCGGGACTCTGGCGGAGGCGCGCCATCTCGCGGTGCCGGGCGCCTGCGACCTCGTCATTTCCGATATCGGCCTGCCGGATGGCGACGGGCACACCTTGATGGCGGAGCTGCGGGAAAGCCAGGGGCTGCCCGGGATCGCGTTGAGCGGTTATGGAATGGAGAGCGATATCGCCCGCAGCCAGGCGAATGGTTTTTTCGTTCACCTCACGAAACCGATCGATATCCAGGCGCTGGACGCGGCCATCGCGATCGCGCCCTTGCCAGACGAACGTCACCGCGGGCGCGAGTAGTCGGCTAAAATTCTCGCCGCATCGTTACGGAATCGTCGCTCTGCCGGACGATCTTGAATCCGAAACGCTCGTACAATCTCACCGCCGGATTGGACGGCGCCACCCGCAGCGAAATCTCGTCCTGCTCCGGATTCGCGCGGACCCATTGCGTGAGCAAGGCGGCGCCGAGGCCGTGTTTTCGGTAGCCGGGACGGACCGAGAACGCGAGTTCGGGCGTCGCGCCCGGCGCGGGCGGGCGAAACCAGACCGCGCCCAAAACCCCGTGATCACGCTCGTCCAAAGCCACGAAACCGCGATCGCCTTCGCGTCCCCAATTCTCTGCGTAGCGGGCGTACTCCGGCGCGTGCGCCATCTCGGACGGCGCGGGCGTGTTGCTCTCCGGCCCCTGCAAGGCCACCTGCAACATCTCCCAAATCACGGACTCATCCTCCGCGGTCAGGGGCCGAATCTTGTAATCCATCGCGCGTTATCTTCTCTCTCGGCGGGACAAAGGTCGAGCCTTCGCTATCCGAAAGTTACAAGAGTTCACGCAGGCTTTCGAAAGAGCTCGTTGATCTCCCCGTAGGCGGCCGCTCCCTCCAGCGCTTCGAACGTTCCAGTGCTGGCGATGCCTTCCGCCGCGCGTATAAATGCACCCCAGGCCACGAGCGAAAGCGCGGAGCCAACTGAAATCCGTCGCACTCCGAGATCGCGCAGATGTTGCACGGTCAATCCTGGTCCAGGCCGCGAAACCAAAACGTTCACCGGGCGGGGCGCGACCGCGCGTACGATCTGCGCGATTTCGTTTGGATCGCGCACACCCGGCGCGTAAAGACAATCCGCGCCCGCTTCCGCGTACGCGACCAGTCGATCGAGGGCGGTTCGGAGTGGCTCGGGTTCGTCGACCAGCCACGCTTCGCATCGCCCCGTCAGCAGCACCGGCACGCCCGAAGCATCGATCGCGTTTCGCGCGGCCTTGATTCGTTCCACCGCTAATTTCTTTTCGTAAAGCGGCGCCTCGGCGTGACCGGTATTATCTTCGATCGATAGGCCCGCAACCCCAGTGGCCACGCAGAGCCGCACATTCGCGGCCACGCCTTCCGGTGCATCCGCGTAACCGGATTGGAAATCGGCGTTCACGGGGAGGGGAGTGGCATCCACGATTTCACGGAAGTGCGCGAGCATGACTTCGAGCGGTAGAGCCGGCGTATCGTCCGAACAAGCTCGCGAAAAAGCCGCGCCCGCAGACGTGGTGGCGAGCGCGCGGAAACCGGCGCGCTGCAAATAGACGGCAGTCCCGGCGTCCCACGGATTCGGTAGGACGAAACAGCCGGTTTCGTGGAGGGCGCGGAATTCGTCCAGCGCTGGAAACGAGGAAGGCGACTCATTCATCCACTCACGATAGGCGCAAAAAGATTCGGCGCGCGCCGTTATAGCCGACCCGGCTTGACGACTCGCCGCCGCCGCCGTCTCGTCCTCTCGTGCCCGTCGCAAAACTAGACGATCTGGACTCTGGCACGAGCCAGCATGGCCTGGAGCGGTGAGAGCAAATGATCCCGGCCCGCTGATGAAATACGACGTCGCTGTGATCGGGCTCGGTGGAATGGGAAGCGCAATCCTCGCTCAGTCCGCCCACCACGGAGCATCGGCCATCGGCATCGAACAGTATCAGCGCGCTCATGATCTCGGTTCGTCGCATGGACGCTCCCGCATGTTCCGGAAATCGTACTTCGAAGCGCCCGACTACGTCCCGCTCCTGCACCGCGCGAGCGAGCTTTGGCGAGAGCTGGAGCAGGAAACCGGGACGAAGTTACTCGAACCGACGGGCGTTCTCACGGTCGGCGAAGAAACGAGCAAGATTGTCGCGGGGACGAAGCGAGCCGCGCAGGCGCACGACCTTCCCTTGCTCTCGTTAGGCCGGCGCGAAATGCAGACGCGTTACCCCTCCCTCAAACTTCTCCCCGATGAAATCGCTCTCTTCGAAGAAGACGCCGGCGTGTTGAATCCGGAGGAGGCCGTCTGCGCCCACTTGGATTGGGCCGGCGCGCAAGGTGCGGAGATGCGGTTTGGCATCAACATGACGCGCTGGCACAAGACCGACTTCGGCTTCGAGATCGCGCTCTCGGACGGGACGGTCACCACCGCGCGCACGCTCATTCTTGCGCTCGGACCTTGGTTCAAGGAAACGCTCGAAGCGCTCGGGGTGCCGATTCGTATTCAGCGCAACGTCCAGGTTTGGTTCGAACCTTTGGGCGACGCCTATACCGGTCAGAACTTCCCTTCTTTTCTGCTCGATCGTCGCGGCCTCCCCGCGCCGCTCTATGGCTTCCCCGATTTCGGGTACGGCGTGAAAGCAGCCTTTCACGGCCTGGGTCAGGACACCACGGCGGGAGAAATTGATCGAGCAATTGATCAGAAGCGCGATCTCGAACCGCTCCGGCTATCCATGGAAGATTGGATGCCGGGCGCAGCCCATCGCTTTCGCCACGCCAGCGCTTGCATGTACACGTTTACACCGGATGAGCACTTCGTGATCGATCGCCACCCGAGCCATCCTAATCTGATCCTCTGCGGCGGATTTTCCGGGCACGGCTTTAAGTTCGCGCCTGTGATCGGGGAAATCGTCGCCGAGCTGGCCGTGCACGGCGGGACGCGACACGAAGTTGATTTTTTAGGACTCGGGCGTTTTCTCAATTCTCATGGCTGAAAAAGGCGTCATGGCCTCGCCTCGGTTGCTCTTACTCAGCACGTCGACTGTTTTCGGCGGCAACTATCTCGAATACGCGGAAGACGAGATTCGCGATTTTCTCGCCGGGGTGCGTCGCGTCCTTTTTGTCCCGTTCGCGCTTCACGATCATGTCGGTTATTCGGCGAGCGCGCGCATGGCCTTTCGCGCCTTGGGCTTTGAGCTCGATGGCCTCCACGAGGCGCGCGAAGCGAAAGAAAGCATTGCCCGCGCGGAAGCAATCTTCGTGGGCGGAGGCAACACCTTCCGGCTGCTCCAGCGTCTTTATGATCTCGACTTGTTAGGCGCGATCCGTGCCCGGGTCGCGGACGGAATGCCTTACCTGGGCTCGAGCGCCGGATCGAATATCGCCGCGCCCACCATTCGCACCACCAACGACATGCCGATCGTCGAGCCGCCCTCCTTCACCGCGCTCGGCTTGGTGCCGTTCCAAATTAATCCGCACTACCTCGATCCCGCTCCCGATTCCACCCACATGGGCGAGACGCGCGCAGAACGCATCCTCCAGTTCCTGGAAGAAAACGACACGCCCGTCCTCGGCCTGCGCGAAGGCGCGTGGCTTCGAATCGAAGACGGCTCGTGTCGGCTAAAAGGTGAGACCGGCGCGCGCCTCTTCCGTCGGGGCGAAGCGCCGCGCGAACTCACCGCCGGCGTGATCGATTCCCTTATTTGACGCGCGCTTTACGGCGGGTCGCGATGTCGGCTAATCTAAGTCCTCATGTTTAAGCGCGCCCTCTGCCTTCTCGTTCTCTGTTCTGCGCCGGCCTTCGCGGCCGATCAACCCGCCAGCGATGCTTCGATTCGCGAGCTCCTCACCGTCACCGATTCCCGAAAGACCGTCGACGGCATGATGGCGCAGGTGAATGCGATAATGCAGAACGCCGTCCGCGAATCGTTGCACGGCCAGGCGATTTCCGCCGCCGATCAGAAGATTATCGATCGCAGCGTCGCCGAGATCCAGAGCGCGATGAGCGACGTCCTGTCCTGGGCGAAGTTGGAACCGATCTACGTGCGCATTTATCAGCGCTCGCTCACGCAGGACGAAGTCGATGGCATGATCGCGTTTTATAAAACGCCGGTCGGGCTAGCCGTGATCCACAAAGTCCCCGTCATTCTGCAAAACACCATGACCGAAGTGCAGACGATGATGGCGCCTTTCGGCCAGAAAGTGCAGCAAGCGCAGCAGAAGCTCATTGCCGACCTCGCGCGCGAGCACAAAAAGAATCCGGCGCGATAACCAGTCGCGCCGCCCGTCAATCTTGCAGCCAGATTTCGCGCACCTGCGCGGGCGTCAACAAGATCGCGTCTTTGATCAGCCGGCAAAATTCCTTCTTGCTCACGTGATGGTGTACGCCCGTGCCCGCGAGCAGATTCGTCATCGCTTTGTAGCGCACCTCCAGCCGCTCCACTTGCACGATCCGCAAGTACTCGTCGCCGCAATGCCACACCTGATTTTGTTTCAGCTTCATTCGTTGCTCCGGCGCGCCCAGCGCAATTTAGCCGACACCGAACGCGGGTTCGCGTTCCGCTCCGCCGCACTCGGCCGAATCACCTCCTCCGCAATCGCGCGGTAAAAACCATCGCGCAAACCGGCCGCAAAAGCCTTCTTCACCCGCCGATCTTCGCCCGAGTGAAAGGTGAGAATCGCCACCCGCCCGCCCGGTTTCAGTCCCGCCGGTAGCACCCTCAGAAAAGTCTCGAGCGCCGCAAACTCATCGTTTACCGCGATCCGCAGCGCTTGGAAGACCCGACGGACGGAAACCTCGCGTTCCTCCACCTTCACCTTCGGCAACGCGGCCCGGACCGCTAGCGCCAACGCCGTCGTCGTCGCGAAGATTTTCCCTGCCAGTAACGGCGCGAGCATCTGCGCGTGCGGCTCGTCCGCGTTCTCCCGCAACATTTCTTCCAGCGCCGCCGCCTTTAGATTCAGCAGTAACCCCGAGGCCGCCTGACCGCGCGCCGGGTTCATCCGCAGATCGAGCGGCCCGGCCGTCTTGAAGGAAAACCCGCGCGCCGGATCGTCCAGTTGCATCGATGACACTCCCAGGTCCGCCAGGATTACATCCGCGCCGTCGCGTCCACTCCGGGCCAGGGCTTGCGGAAAGCCGGCGAAATTACTGCGACAAGCCTGGAACGTCTCCGGGCCGAACCCCAGACCCCGCAGCCGCGCCTCCGTTTTCGGTAACTCCAGCGGATCAGTGTCCAAGCCTAACAAGTAGCCGCCCGGCTGGAGCCGACGGAGCAATTCCTCCGCGTGCCCACCGTAGCCCAGCGTGCCGTCGATTGCGCACTCGCCCGGCTGCGGCGCCAACACCGCCAATACCTCCTCCACCATGATCGGCCGATGCGAGCCCGC
>JBDUAE010000368.1:0-2541 GCA_040004805.1 Chthoniobacterales bacterium
TCAGCGTTTGCACCGCGCCCGGAAAACGTTCGCTGTCTGATTTTTCGCCGCTGTAGACAGGAACCGCGACGTAGTCGCGCGCAAACGTTTCGTAAACATCCAGCATCCGCTTCGTTTCCTCGCGCGCTTCCGCTTCGGTCTCGTGCACGGTGTGACCTTCCTGCCAAAGAAATTCGGTCGTGCGCAAAAAGATGCGCGGCCGCATTTCCCAGCGCACCACGTTGGCCCACTGATTGATCAGGATCGGCAAATCGCGATAGCTCTGGACCCATTTCGCGTAACTCGCGCCGATGATCGTCTCCGAAGTGGGCCTAACGACTAATGGCTCAGCCAGCGGACTCGCGGGCACCATTTTTCCATCAGCATTCAACTCCAGCCGCGTGTGCGTGATGACGGCGCATTCTTTCGCGAAGCCTTCGACGTGCGCCGCTTCTTTCTCGAAGTAGCTCAGGGGAATGAAGAGCGGGAAGTAGGCGTTTTTGTGCCCGGTGGCCTTGAACATGGCGTCGAGCTGGCGCTGCATGTTTTCCCAAATCGCGTAACCCCACGGGCGGATCACCATGCAACCGCGGACGTCGGAGGGTTCGGCCATCTCCGCGGCGCGGATGACCTGTTGATACCATTCCGGAAAATCTTCTTCGCGCCGGGGGCTGATGGCACTGCGGGGAGCGGCGGCTGGGTTCGACATAAAGAGCCGGCGAAATTACCCCGCCATAATCAAATGGCGAGCCGCCATTTGCCGACACCGAATTTAGCCGACGCTAGTTGCGCGCGAAGAGCGGGTCGGCTGTCGGCTGTCCCCGCTCGGCGTAAGTGGCGGCGAATTCCATGCTGCAAATGGTGCGGAATTGCGCGTGGCTGCCCATGGCCGCGCCCGCGAAGTTGAAGGCGGGATTAAAGATGTTCGCGCGATGTTTCCGTGCCGGCTGGCCGTCATCGATGATCAAACCAATCACAACTTCACGCGCGCTCCCGCGGCCGCAGGAAAGATTCTCGCCCCAGTGCCCGCCCCAGGTTCCGTAACGGTTCAGGCGATCACCCGGGCTGCTGCCGAAACGGCCACGGTGGCTCATCCCGCCGCCCGCCTGTTCCGCACAATGATCAACCGCCGCGCGGGACATTCCCGGCGAGGCCGTGAGCGGTTGACGCGGCGACGCGCTGCGGAGAAAACGAATCGCTTCCTCCAGCGCGCGGGTTCCTTCCGGCCCGCGATAGCCGGCGCGCTGCTCTTCGAGAAACTTGGCGTAAAGTATCGGCTGCTGACGTGCGAGGTTCATCTCCCGCACGACGTCGCTCGCTGGCGCAGCCTCGGCTTTGGCCTCGGAGACGAATCCGGCCGTGAAAATTGCCGCGAATACGACGAAGGTGCGGAGCGGTCTCATTATGGAAATTCTAAGCAAGACCAGTGCCATTCCGCCCTCCACGCGCTTCCCGAAAATGCCCTAACCTCCAGTTGACACCCCGGTTCCTCCCCCGTAATTTCCGGACCCTTTCCGCTCCATGAAGACGTTTTCTGCCAAAGCCAACGAGGTCCCGCGCAAGTGGTGGATCATTGACGCCAATAACCAAATCCTCGGCCGCGTCGCGGTGAAGGCCGCCAATCTTTTGCGCGGCAAGGAGAAGGCGATCTACACCACGCACGTCGATACCGGCGATTTCGTGGTCGTGATTAATGCCGAGAAAGTGCGTCTCAGCGGCAAGAAGGAAGAGCAGAAAAGCTACATGAGCTATTCCGGCTTCGTCGGTGGCCATAAAACGGAAAACGCACGCGCCCGCCGCGCGCGTCACCCGGAATTAATGGTCGAACGCGCCATCCGCGGGATGATTCCGCACAATAAATTAGGCCGCGCCGTTTACCGTAAACTCAAGGTCTATAAGGGCGACCTCCACCCGCACTCCGCGCAGCAGCCCGCGCCGGTCACACTGGCTTAAACCGCCAAACTTTTCTTTTCATGGCAACTACCGAGGAATTCATCGCAACCGGACGCCGGAAAACTTCTGTCGCGCGCATTCGCATGACGGCAGGCAGCGGCAAAATCGACGTCAACGGCAAGACTTTTGAGGAATATTTCCCGACCATCCCGCTGCAAAACACTGTCCTGCAGCCGTTGCAGACGGTGAAGCTGATTAACGCTTACGATCTTTCGATCAATGCCACCGGCGGCGGTGCCACGGGCCAGGCCGGCGCGGCACGGCTCGCGATCGCGCGGGCGTTGCTGCAAGTGGACGCGAATCTTCGCGGTACGCTCAAAGCCGAAGGGCTTCTCAGACGCGATCCGCGGATGAAGGAACGGAAGAAATCCGGTCAGCCGGGCGCGCGCAAGCGCTTCCAGTTCTCGAAGCGGTAAGCTTACCGCTTCTCTTTTCCGCGGCAGCGGCTTGGCGGTGAGTGAAGAACAGAGGGCCGCCTCTGTTCTCACTCCCACCGTCCACATAAGACGCGCTCACACGACCTCTGACCCGCCCACACGACGCGTCATCCTGAGCCGCGCAGACGGCGAAGGATCTCGCATTAGCTATCGACGCACGTTTTCGGGTCGA
>JBDUAE010000369.1:0-2539 GCA_040004805.1 Chthoniobacterales bacterium
GCCAATCGCGAAGTGCCGCACATCATCTTCTTTTTTAATCTCGCGATCGTCTGGGTCATGCTTTGGATGGAGGCACGACGCTATCGATTTTATGACGCTTTCCGCGCGCGCGTCCGAATGCTGGAAGCGCATTTTCTGGTTCCGATGGTGCTGGAGAACCGCCAGATGCTGCAGGGCGAATGGAAGAAACTCGTCTGCGAAGATCTCATCCTCCCGCGCTTCAAAATCAGCAAGTTGGAAGCCGTCGGGCGTCGCTTAAAACGAAATTACGTTTTCATTTTCGTCCTCATCATGGTTGCGTGGGTGACGAAGGTTTTTCTGCACGCGCGTGAGCCTATCGACGATCTTTGGTCGTTCTACCGCAGCCTCAGCGTCGGCCACATCCCAGCCTGGCTGGTCGCTTTTGTTTTTGTCGGCACCTTCGGTCTCGTGATCGGGATCGTGATTTATGTCGGCAAAAAAACCAGCGGCGAGATTTCGGAATTCGGCGCCCATCGCTCTCTCTGGCGCATCTAATGATCACGCCGCGCGAGACCGCCTTCGCTGAACTTTGCCGTGTCGTCGCGCAACTTCGCGCACCCAACGGTTGTCCCTGGGATCGTGAGCAGACTAACGAGTCGCTCATCCCGAAGCTGCTCGAGGAAGCTTACGAAGTAGCCGACGCGATTCGCTCTTCCGATGACGCAAATCTCCGCGAAGAATTAGGCGATGTCCTTCTGCTGGTCGTGATGCACGCGCAGATCGCGAGTGAACGCGGCGACTGGAAAATCGAGCAGGTCGTCGAAGACATCACCGCCAAATTAATCCGCCGCCATCCCCACGTTTTCGGTTCCGAGCAGGCGCACGATGCCGGCGCCGTGGTCAAACTGTGGGACACGGTCAAGCGCGAAGAAAAGAAAGCGCAGAAGGGACACTACCTCACGGGTGTGGCGGCAGCGTTACCAGCCTTGATGCGCGCGCAGAAAATCCAAAAAAAGGCCGCGCACGTGAATTTCGACTGGGACGAGGAGACCGACGTGATCGCGAAAGTAGACGAAGAGCTCGCCGAGACTAAGGAAGCGATCGCCGCCGAAAACGCGAAAGACATCGCCGAGGAGATCGGCGATTTGCTTTTCGGCGTCGTGAACCTCGCCCGCAAACGTCACCTCGATGCCGAGACGCTCCTGCAAGCCGCGACCGATAAATTCGTCCAGCGCTTTAACGAAGTGGAAGACGAACTTACCCGGCAAGGCAAGAAGCTCGGTGAAGTGAAGCTCGCGGAACTGGACGAAATCTGGAACGCGCAGAAAGCGCTGCGGCGCGCGGCGCACTGATTTGTCATCCCGAGCCGCGCAGACGGTCGAGGGGATCCTGCACCGGTCTGGCGATCACGCCTAGCTGGGTTCGGTTCCCGAATCCCTGTAGCGAGATCCTTCGGCCGTCTCCGCGGTTCAGGATGACGGATCGTGTAACGCGCGAACCAGGACCGCGAACGCGTCTTCCAGGTTCAGTCCGAATGAGACGATGCCGTTCTCGTGGCCGGCCATGACGAAGAGCTGACGTTGCCCAACGTCCGTCGAGGCGAAGAGGCGCGCGACTTCCCGCGCCATGGCCGGCGTCCCATAATCCACCTCCAGCGAAGTTGGCGCCACGTCTCGCAGCCGTTTCCAAATCGTCGCACTGTGCGCATGAATAACAGCCGACACGTTCGCGTCCGCTTCGTAAATCGCAGCGTGCGTGAGCGACTCCGAGGACGCGGTCGCCGTCCCTTCACTGCGCAGCCAGTTGCGCTCGAAATCGTAAGCTGTCACTCGCGCCAAATGTTCCGCGCCCAATTCGGAGAGCGCGCCGGTATTTGAGCCAGTCACAAAAAAACCGCCAGCCATATCGCGCACACTCAGGTTGCCGAACCCGATTCCAGCCGCGTCGACGCCCAACAATCGTAATTGCAAGAGTTTGCGCCGGCACGCATTCAACTCCGCGATGCCGTCGCAACAAACTGGCGTCGCCAACCCCCGTTCGTAGCTAAATTTAACCGACCCCGTCTCGCTCACGACGCGTGTTCCGGGAAGAGCGCGAGAATTCCAGCTTCACTCGCCTCACAGATTCCGCGTTCCGTGATCAGCCCGCTCACCAGTCGGCGCGGCGTGACGTCGAAACCAAAATTCGCCGCCGCGCTTTTCTCCGGCGTGATCCGCACCTCGCAATGCCCGGCCGCCGTCCAGCCATCGGCGTGTTTCACTTCCTCCGCGCCGCGTTCTTCGATCGGGATTTCCGCGAGACCATCACGCATCTTCCAATCGAAAGACGAAGAGGGCAGCGCCACGTAAAACGGCACGCCATTATCCTTCGCCGCCAACGCCTTCAGATAAGTGCCGATCTTATTCGCGACATCGCCGGTGTAAGTGGTCCGATCGGTTCCCACCAGCACCAGATCCACCTCGCCGCGCTGCATCAAATGTCCGCCCGCGTTATCGGCAATAATCGTGTGCGGCACGCCGTGTTCGCCCAATTCCCAAGCGGTTAATTTCGAGCCCTGATTCCGCGGCCGCGTTTCGTC
>JBDUAE010000370.1:0-2537 GCA_040004805.1 Chthoniobacterales bacterium
CCGCGGCCAATGGGAAGCTCGCAGCGCGGCGTGGTCGCGAGCCTGTTGCAGCCGCCGGTGCCGCGCGCGGCGCAAAGCCTGTGGTATCAAAGCAAGGCGCTCGAATTGATGGCGCACTTCCTCTTTACGCCGAAGGATCCGGAATTGTTTTGCATGCGGCAAAAGCAAGTCGCGCGTGATCGCGTGGCTCGGACGAAGGAATTGCTCGCCCGCGATGTGGCGCGCCCGCCCACGCTGGAAGCACTCGGGCAGGAAGTCGGCTGCAGTCCCTTTTATCTGAGCCGTATTTTTTCGCGCGAAGTCGGCCTGACCATCCCGCAATTTCTGCGGAACCTGCGGATGGAACGCGCGGCGGAATTGCTCCGAAGCGGGCGTCACAACGTCACTGAAGCAGCGACAGAAGTCGGCTATTCCAGCCTCAGCCATTTCAGCAAAGCGTTCTGCGAAACCATCGGCTGTTGTCCCGCGCTTTACCCGATGGCGAAGCACGTGGTGCTCCGGCGGTGATCCGCCTGGCTCTCGGCTGAGCCGGCCCAAACTTCCGGGGTGACGCGCCTGCGCCTTTGCGGCAGAGTCGCGCTTCTCGAAAAATGAAAATTATCCGCGCGCTCATTTCCGTTTCGGACAAAACAGGCGTGGCCGAGTTTGCCCGGGCGCTCGAAAAGCAGGGCGTCGACATTATTTCCACGGGCGGCACCTCAGATCTGCTGCGCAAGGCCGGCGTGCCCGTGCGCGATATTTCAAGTTTCACGGATTACCCGGAAGTGCTGGAGGGGCGGGTGAAAACGTTACACCCGCGTGTGCATGGCGGCCTGCTCTACAAGCGTGGCAATCCTTTGCACGAACAGCAGGCGCGGGAACAGGGCTTCCAGCCAATCGATCTAGTAGTGGTGAATCTTTACCCCTTCGAGGCCACGATCGCGAAGCCGGACGTCACGCTCGCGCAGGCGATCGAACAAATCGACATCGGCGGCCCCTCCATGATCCGGAGCGCGGCGAAAAATTATGAGTCGGTCACGGTGGTGGTGGATCCGGAGGATTATGCATCAGTGCTGGAGACGATGGCCGACAACGGAGGCGAAACCACGCTGCGACTGCGGGAGCGACTTGCGATCAAAGCTTTCATCAAGACTTCCGAGTATGACCGCACCATCGGTAATTTTTTAAATCGCGAGCAGACCACGGACGCTTCGTTTTCGATCTCGCTGCCCTTGGTTTCGCGCCTGCGCTACGGCGAAAATCCGCATCAGACCGCGGCGTTATACGGTGATTTCGATCAATGCTTCGAGAAGCTGCACGGAAAGGAATTGTCGTTTAACAACATTCTCGACATCAGCGCGGCAACGAACCTGATGTTGGAATTCAGCGAACCGACGGTCGCGATTCTGAAGCACACCAACCCGTGTGGGGTCGGGAGCGATTCGGATTTGCGGGCGGCGTGGGAGAAGGCTTTCGCGACCGACAAGCAGGCGCCTTTTGGCGGCATCATCATCTGCAATCGACCGATCGACGAAGCGCTCGCGAAAGCGATCAGCGAAATTTTTAGCGAAGTCATCATCGCCCCGGAATTCGAAGCGGAGGCGCGGGCGATTTTTCAAAAAAAGAAAAACCTGCGCCTTATCCGTCAGCTTCCGGCACAGCCAAAGCCTGAGCCGGAACTGGATCTGCGTTCCGTGTGCGGCGGCCTGCTCGTCCAAGACAGGGACACAGGCGAGCTGGTCGATTTGGCAACGAAAGTTGTGACTAAACGCAAGCCGACCGAAGAGGAACTCGCGGCCATGATTTTCGGTTGGCGCGTGGTCAAGAACGTGAAATCCAATGCCATCGTTTACTCAGCCTCCGATCGCACGCTGGGGATTGGCGCCGGGCAAATGTCGCGCGTCGACGCATCGCGCATCGCGGTCTGGAAAGCGAATGAAGCCGGGCTCTCGTTAGACGGAAGCGCGGTGGCGAGCGACGCTTTTTTTCCGTTTTCCGATGGGCTGATCGCCGCCGCGGAAGCGGGCGCGAGCGCGGCCATTCAACCCGGCGGCTCCGTTCGCGACGCTGAAGTGATCGCGGCTGCGGACGAACGCGGAATGACGATGATATTCACCGGCGTCCGCCATTTTCGGCACTAGACGAGGCGTTAACCGTCATCCCCGCGGCGTGAGGAAGGAAATGGGCAGCCTAATAGCGCGCGTGATTTACGTCGGAATAGGTTTGGGGAAGGTTTGCGGTGGAGTCAGGCGAGAACGGTGCCGGCGGGCGATCCCGAGGGGCATCATCGACCAGGCTGTCGGCGCAGCCTGCCAGTAGCGCTACGGTGAGAGCGGCGAGGAGGATGGTTAATCGAGTCATCCTGCAAGGATAAGTCAGCGCCATCCCGAGTCATCTCCAAAAGTTCTGCAGGCGACAACGCGGTGAGGGAGGGATTCGAACCCTCGGTACCCTTTTGGAGTACGGCGCTTTAGCAAAGCGCTGCTTTCGACCACTCAGCCACCTCACCAACAGGAGCGAGAATATGGGGTGCGCCTGCGGGCCGTCAACCGTCCGGC
>JBDUAE010000075.1:0-8475 GCA_040004805.1 Chthoniobacterales bacterium
TTGATCTCAAACCGCCGGCGCGCGTGTTGAAAATGGCGGAGCGAGGTCGCGATTTTGGCGAAGGGCACCCCGAGCTCCGTCGCAATCGCAATCACGCCGAGGGCGTTGCTCACGTTGTGACGCCCCGGCACGTTCAAGACCGCTTCCCCGAGTTGTTCCCCATTCCGAAATGCGCAAAAAACGCTCACGAAATCCTTCAGTTCCAAATCGGCGCCGCGATAATCTGCCGCCGCAGAAAATCCGAAAGAAATAGCGCGGGGCCGGTGCGCACACAGACGTACCGCGTTCGCGTCGTCGGCGCTGTAAAATATGTGACCGCTGGTTTGATCGAGCAGTTGCGAGAAGACCGCGTCGATCGCCGCGAGATCTGCGTAGAAATCGAGATGCTCTTCTTCGACGTTTAAAATCAGCGTGTGCTCCGGGTGAAAAAATCGCAGAGTGCCGTCGCTCTCGTCGCCCTCGGCCACGAAATATTCACCGCGCGGATTCCAATGCGCGTTCGTCCCCAGAATCGGAATTTCCGCTCCCACGTAATGCGAAGGATGCAGCCCGCCTTCACGCAGGACATGCGCGGTCATGGCCGATGTCGTCGTCTTGCCATGCATGCCCGCGATCATGATTCCGCGTTTGCCTTGCATGATCGCCGCCAGCGCTTCCGCGCGCCGCACGGTCGGTCGTCCGGTCGCCCGCGCCGCGGCCAAAATGGGATTCTCGTTTTTTATTGCCGACGAGTACACCACCAGCTCCGCGTCGCTCGCGTCCTCCGCTCGGTGTTGCACGTGAAAACGGAGACCGAGCCGCTGCAGGCGAGCGGTTTCCTGTGTCCCGACGCGATCCGATCCACTCACCTCGTGCCCGAGCTCGAGGAGCAAGGCCGCGATCCCGCTCATCCCACTGCCAGCCACGCCCAGAAGATGAATCCGATGTTTCTCGCGCGTGAGCGCGCGGGAGAGATCGGAAGAAAGGGCCAGCGTCATGCGTGTTTGGTATACCTCTCCATCGTTTGGGCAACCAACTCGGCCGCGTTTTTCGGCGCGAGCTGCGCACAATTTTCCGACATCTGATGCAGCCGCTGCGGGTCGCTTAAAAGTTCGCGAATTTTCGTCGCCAACTGATCCCCGGAAAGATCCGCCTCGCGCAGGAGAACAGCGGCATCGGCGCGGGTAAAAATTTCGGCGTTGCGGGTCTGATGATCGTCCGCCGCGTAGGGAAACGGAATCAGGATCGCGGGCAGGGCGAAGGCCGCTAATTCCGACAGACTGGACGCACCCGAGCGCGCCACCGCCATGTCGGCTGCACTGTAAACTTCCTCCATCGCGTGATGAAACGCCGCCACGTACGCGGGAATATTTTCGCGCTGATAATTATCCGCCGCGAGCCGCTCGTCTCGCGCACCCGCCAGGTGAATCACCTGAAACGGCTCGCCCTGTAGTGTCGGCAACGATTTGATGATCGCCTGGTTAATTCCCGACGCGCCCTGGCTCCCGCCCATCACGAGAATGGTGCGCAAATTTTCCTGGAGTCCGAGCTTTCGCCGCGCAGTGGCGCGGTCCATGCGGCGCAGATCGGAGCGGATGGGCGTTCCCGTTACCTCAGTATGCGCGCGAGGAAAAAAAGGCGCACATTCCTTAAAGCCGAGGAGAACGGCGCGCACCATCCGCGCGGTCGTGCGGTTGGCTTTACCGGGGATCGCGTTCGATTCATGGATGAATGTGGGCACTCGACGCATCCGTCCCGCCATGATCGGCGCGGTGGAAGTGAAACCGCCCATACCGAGAACGGCGTGCGGACTAAACTTCCGGTAAATGCGCCGGCAAGAAGCGAGGCTCTCGTAAAAGCGTTGGGAAAAGCGAAAGATCGTGGGCGAAAAAGGCGACGGCAGACCGATGGTCGGCAATTTTTCGAAGCGAAACTCGGATCGATTCGAGACCGCGAGCGCATCGATTTCCTTTTCGGAAATGAAGAGCAACACTTCGTGGCCGCGCGCCTTCAGCACTTCCGCGACCGCCAGACCGGGGAAGAGATGTCCGCCGGTTCCTCCGCATGCGATGACAGCGTTCATTTTTAGAGCCGCGGGGTCGCCCGCACCTGAAGCGTGACACGTTTGGAGTTGACGGGTTCGAGGATGCCGCGCCGGTAAATACTGATCAAGGTCCCGACGCCGAATAAACAGACGACGAGATTGGATCCCCCGTAGCTGATAAACGGTAGCGGTAACCCTTTGTTAGGCAAAAGTGAAGTGGTTACGCCGATATTGAGCGCAGCCTGCAGACCCAGGAGCGAGACAATCCCGGCGCCCAAAAGCAGACCAAGCCGATCCTTCGCGTGGAGGGCAATCATCATCCCGCAAACGATGATGACGACGAACAGGAAAACGACGAGCAGGCTCACGCGCAGGCCGAGTTCTTCGCCAATCATGGGAAAGATAAAATCGGTGTGCGCGTATGGCAGGTAGAGCATTTTTTGCCGACCGTTACCAAGCCCGAGACCATCGATTCCGCCACTGCCCCACGCGATCAACGCCTGCATCTGTTGCAACCCGGCGTCCAGCTTGGACTTCTCGGGATTGAGGAACGCGGTCAGGCGAGCGAGTCGCTCCGGCATCATCGTCGCGACGAAAATAATCGCGCTCACGCCCATCATCGAAAGCACGCCCAGCACCACCCCGTTCGTCCCGGCGATGAACATCATCACGAAGGTGGTGGCGCCGATCAGCGCAGTCGTTCCGAGATCGACTTCGAAGACAATGAGCGCGAGCAACACACCCACTATCGCCATCGGAATCGCAAATCCCTGAAGCACTTTGCCGCTGCTTTTCTCGTGACGGGAAAACCAATAAGCGAGGAAGAAAACCGCCGCCAGTTTCGCCATTTCTGAGGGCTGACAACCGAAGCCGGCGAGATTGAGCCAGCGCCGGGAACCGTTCAATCGGAGACCGATCGGCGGGATGTAACAAAGCGTCAGCGTGACCACCGCCAGGCCGAACCAAACCCACCAAGTCCGCGCCCAAAAATGGTAATCCACTATCGTGGCCAGGACACAGACGACAAAGCCGACTACGAGGTAAATGCTCTGGCGTTTGAGAAAAGCATAATCATTTCCGCCGCTGTCACGCGCGTACGCGCTCGTACTGAAAAGCATGACGATGCCGATGACGAGCACGCCCAATACGGCCAGCGATAAAATGTAAGCGCTCTTTCGATGCATCGCGTTACTCGTGACCGAAATTCACTTTTTCGATTTTTTTGCCACGGGGACTATCAGCTTCTGTCCGATCTGCAATTTCCGCGGATCGTCGATGTGGTTAAGCGAGAGCAATTCGTTCTCGGAGACCTTGAACTTGCGCGCGATCGACACGGGATTGTCTCCCTTGGCGACGACGTAAGTCTTTCCTTCCGCCGCCGGGTTCGAGACAGGTAAGGCCTTCGCCGGCTCCGCTTCACGACTACTCGTTAGGGAAGAGGGCGCGCCGCCTGCGTTTTCGGAAGGCGCTGCTGCCATGTCGGTTCTTTCCACCGCCGCCCGCGCTCCTTGCGGTAACGCCGCCTGCCGGCTCTTGATCGTGTTGAAGGCGATGATGCCTGCGACCGCGACGACGTGGAGGACGAGGACGATAAGAAGCGCGCGCGAAAGCTTCATGTTTGGCTCCGACATCTCTTCGTAATCCATTTCGTCGGGCAGATGCATCGAGCGCCGTGCGGTACTGGCGCGGAGCTTTTTCTTTCGCGTGAGAATTTGGGGTAGTTTCATGGCTTGGTTTTTAACAGGGCGTGCACGAGGGCACGAAATTGGTCGCCGCGATCGGCATAGCTTTTGAACATGTCGAAGGACGATGTGCCCGGGGAAAACAGCACAATCTCTCCGGGTCGCGCGAGGGCATGGGCGCGCTCAACTGCATCCGCGATCGAGACCGCGATTTCGCAGGGCACGACGCCGCTCCAATCCTGGCAAATGCGCTCCGCCATTTCTCCGAGCAAGACCGTGGCCCGCACTTTTTTGCCGACGAGATCGCGCAGGGTCTCGAATTCGAAACCCTTGTCTTTTCCGCCGGCGATCAGCACTACAGGTTTGGTTTGCGCAAGCAGCGCTTTCTCGACCGCGTCGAGATTCGTAGCCTTGGAGTCGTTGATATAGCCGACACCGTCGATCTCGCGCACGAACTCGAGCCGGTGCGGTCGCGGTTCATACGCGCTCAGCGGCGGCACCATTTCCTCGAAGCCGAGGCCGCGGGAAAGACCGACCGCGAGCGCGGCCATGATGTTCTCTATATTATGCGAACCGCGCAGTTTGGTTTCCGCGAGCCTTAAGACCGACTCATGTCGGTAAAAAATAGCGCCCTCTGCGAGACGGAAATCGGCGCGGTCATCGTAAGCGCTGAAGGTAATCTTGCGCGCGCGCAAAGGCGGCAGATCTTCCGCCGCGTTCACCACCGCGATGTCGTCTTCGGTTTGATAATCGAAGATGCGAAGCTTGGCCGCGCGGTAGTCGGCTAACGAGCGGTAACGATCGAGATGGTCAGGCGCAAAATTCAACCAGACGCTCACGGCCGGACGAAAAGTGGAGATGGTTTCGAGTTGAAACGAACTCACTTCCACGGTGAGGACATCGAGATCGCGCCCTTCCCGCGCCACCTCGGAAAGCGGTTTCCCGATGTTGCCGCAGGCCACCGTGCGCTGGCCGCAGGCGTTTAACATCTGCGCCAGCAACTCCGTCGTCGTCGTCTTCCCATTCGTTCCCGTGATCGCGATCACGGGCGCCTGAGCCGAGCGCCAGCCCAGCTCGAGCTCTCCCATCATTTCAAGACCGCGAGCCGCCAGGTTTTTCGCCAGCGCCGATTCCGGATCGATTCCCGGACTGCGCACCACCATTTCGTAAAGCGCCTGCGTCATCTCCGCAGCCGGGCCGCAGATCACTTCGATTCCACGCGCGCGCATCCCTTCGATCGTCGTTTTGAGGATCGTTTTTTCTTCCGCGCTATCGAGCACGGTCACGGCTGCGCCCTCGTCCCGCAGCAGGTGCGCGGCCGCCGTTCCACTCAAACCTGCTCCCAGCACTGCCACTTTTCGATCGGTGTAACGCATCGCTTTATCTCAACTTCAGAGTGGCCAGACCGAGGAGCGCGAAGATGGCGGAGAGAATCCAAAACCGCACGATGACCGTGTTCTCTTTCCAGCCGCTCAGCTCGAAATGATGGTGAATGGGCGACATCAAAAAAATGCGCTTCCCGGTGAGTTTAAAACTCAGCACCTGCATGATGACGGAGGCGGCTTCGATCACGAAAACACCGCCCACGACTGCGAGGAGCAGTTCTTGTTTACAACAAATCGCGACCACGCCGATGAGGCCGCCGATCGCAAGCGAGCCGGTGTCGCCCATGAAAACTTGCGCGGGATGGCAGTTAAACCAAAGGAAGCCCAGCCCGGCGCCGACGAGGGCGGAACAGACCACGGTGAGCTCGCCGGTGAAGGGATAAAACGGCACCTGCAAGTATTCGGCGATCCGAAAATTTCCCGCGGCGTAGGTTAGGAGCGCGTAGGTAAACGCGACCGTGATGGTGCAACCGGAGGCGAGGCCGTCGAGGCCGTCGGTGAGGTTCACCGCGTTGGACGAGCCCGCGATTACAATCGCAAAAAAGACGAACGTGAAGAGGCCCATGTCGGCAATTACAGGCACCTTAAAGAACGGCAGATAAAGCGAGCGCGCCTGCACTTCCAACAGCGGGCTCGTGAGAAATAACACCGTCACCACGCCGGCGACGAGGAGCTGGACGAGGAGCTTGAAGCGGCCACTGATTCCGTCCGATTTCTTCTTCGTGACCTTCAAATAATCGTCCACGAAACCAAGGGCACCGAGCGTGACCATGACGAATAGGGCCAGCCAAACGAAACGATTATCCGGCCGCGCCCACACCACGGTGGAGATGACGACCGCACCAATAATCAGCACGCCGCCCATCGTCGGCACGCCTGCCTTGCCGCCATGCAATTCGGCTAGACGATGCACTTCCTTCGCGGTGCGAATCGGCTGCCCGATCTTGAGCGAAATGAGTTTGCGGATGACAAAGTTTCCGCAGAGCAGCACAAAGGCGAAGGAGGTGATGGCCGCGGCCACGCTCCGAAAAGTCACGTAGCTGAAGACGTTGAAGCCTGAGATCCGCTCGCTCAACACATGTAGGTAAAACATCATGGCGAATGGCCCACCGCTGAGTGTTGGAGTCGGCTAAATTCTTCCAACACACGTTCGGTCCGCGCGGAGCGGCTCCCTTTCACCAGCACGAGATCGCCGGGCGCGACGATGTCGGCTAATTTTTCCGCGGCCTCTCGCGCATCCGCCACCGTGGTCGTTTTTTCCAAGCCCGCGCGTTCCGCCGCGCGCGCCATCGCGCCCCCGAGTTCGCCGATGGCAATCAAGTGATCGATGCGAAATTCCGCGGCCGCTTCGCCGACCTCGGCGTGGCCGCGTTCCGATTCCGCGCCGAGCTCGCTCATTTGCCCAAGGACCGCGATCCGACGCCCGTCTGCTTCTAATTCTACCAGCGTCCGGAGCGCCGCCTTCATTGATTCTGGATTCGCGTTGTAGCTATCGTCGAGAAAACGAACTCCGCCGAGATCACGCACTTGCAAACGAGCTTTCGTTAGGGGCGCGGACGCGAGACCAGCGGCGCATTCCTCGATCGATAAACCGAAAACGCGGCCGACCGCGATCGCGAGTAGAGCGTTCTGTACCATGTGCAGACCCGGCACCGGCAATTGCGCGCGGCAACGATGCGCGCCTTCCACGATCGTAAATTCCGAGCCGCCCAAATTCTGCGTGATGTCTTCCGCGCGGACAGAGCCGCGTTCCACTCCGGCTAGGACAATCTTGGCGCTGGTGCGCTGCGCGATGGAATCGGTGAAAGGATCATCGCCGCTGAGGACCATGGTGCCAGCGCTGCTGACTGCTGCGGCCAGCGCGCCTTTCTCCAGCGCGATCGCTTCGCGCGAGCCCATGAACTCGATATGCGCGACGCCAACATTCGTGATCACGCCCAAGTCTGGCCGGGCGAGTGCGGCGAGCGCGGCGATTTCGCCCGGATGGTTCATCCCGAGTTCCCACACCGCGATTTGATCCTCGGCCGAAGCTTCCAACATGGTCCGTGGCAGACCGATGTGATTGTTAAAATTGCCTTCCGTTTTCGTGACCCGGAAATGCCGCCCGAGCGCCGCCGCGACAAAATCTTTTGTGCTCGTCTTCCCGTTGCTGCCAGTGATGGCGATGACCTGTAGCGGGAGGCAACGACGATAGCCCGCCGCGATTTGTTGATAGCCAACCAGCGTGTCGGCTACGCGCAAGAGCGCGAAATCCTGCGGCACCGTTCCCTGCCAAGTCGTCGAAACCAGCGCGCCAGTCGCGCCTCGTTCCGCGACTTGTTCGACAAAATCGTGACCGTCGAAATTCTCGCCCACGATCGCGACAAACAAGTCGCCGGCCTGAACCGTGCGCGAATCGGTGCTGACCCGCGCGATCGTGAGCGATGGATCACCGGCTTCGATTTGGGCCTGCGCAAACTCGGCCAGACGGGAAAGTGGCAGCGGTTCCATGGTTAGAACTCCACCGGACTGTCTTCCAAGGCGCGCCGCGCGACCTGGAGGTCATCGAAAGGCACGGTGTGATCGGCAAATTCCTGGTAGGCCTCGTGCCCCTTGCCGGCGATGACGACGATGTCGCGCGGCTGTGCGAGAGCGATGGCACGAGCGATCGCGGCCGCGCGTTCCGTTATTTTTTCGTAGCGATCGGAGCGGAAACCTTTTTCCACTTCGGCGATGATCGCGTCCGGATCTTCCTTCCGCGGATTATCCGACGTGATGATGCTGAAATCGGCGTTGTCATCCGCGGCGCGAGCCATCAGCGCACGCTTTTGCCGGTCGCGATCGCCACCGCAACCGAAGACGACGATCAACTTCCGCGGCGAAAGTTCGCGGCAAGTTTTCAGAACGTTGAGGAGCGCATCCGGCGTGTGCGCGTAGTCGACAAACACTTGAAACTGCCGCTTCGCCGCGACCGCTTCGAGCCGGCCCGGGACTTGCGGCGATTTCGCGAGACTGGCGATCGCTTCGCGCAGGCTGACCCCGAGACTGGTGGCGGCGGCGAGCGCGGCAAGAGAATTGGAGACATTGAAACGCCCGATCAACGGCACTCGCACGAGATAGCTTTTTCCACGGGCATCGAGCTGATAGGAACTGCCGGCGAATTCCGGGCGGTAATTGGAAGCGCGGAAGTCGGCGCGGACGCCCATACCAAAGGTCACGACTGGGAAATCTTTCGGGAGACGGCCGATTAATTTCTCGCCGTAGCGATCGTCGAGATTGACGACGGCGACGGATTTTTTCTTATGTGTTTGCCCCGCGAGATCAGTGAAGAGTTTCACCTTCGCCTCGAAGTAATTCTCCATCGTCCCGTGAAAATCGAGGTGGTCTTGCGTGAGATTCGTGAAGA
>JBDUAE010000371.1:0-2535 GCA_040004805.1 Chthoniobacterales bacterium
CAAAGCCGCGGACGCGATCGAGACCGTGCGTGGCTTTGGTTACAGATTGCGCGAGAGTTGAGCCGTGCATTTGCTTTTCCCGGGCGCGGCGCTCGCCCTCGTCCTCTTCGTCGCCTGGTTCCGGCTGCGGCGGCACTGGGTTGAGCCGTGGCGGGAATTAGAAGAGCTCGTCAATGCCATCGTGGAGCGGAAAGCGCCGCGGAAATTTCTTATCACCGCGAACCCGCGCGCCAATGCCCTCGGCCTCGCTCTGGAGCAACTTGCCGCCCGCCAAAACGACTTGGAACGGACCGCAAATCAAGGCACGAGCAGCCTGCAAAGTATCCTCGGAGCACTACCGGACGGTCTCGTCATTGTCGATCAGCAACGTCGGATCCAGCTCATGAATCCGCAGTTCGCGCGGCTCTTCCGCCTCGTAAGCGAAGCCAATGGCATCGGCCTGCTCGAGATCGTGCGGGACGCGATTGTCGACCGCGCCGTCGCCGCCGCACTCGAGACCGGCGAACTGCGGAGTGAGCCGGTCACGCTCGGTCGCGAACTGGAATCCAGGCGTGAACTGGAAGTCACCGCAGTCCCCTTCATCACTGGAGACAATGGCGGCCGGAGCGCCGTCGTGCTCTTTCGCGACGTTACCCAGGTGCGGCAGGTCGAGGAAATGCGGCGCGATTTTGTCGCCAATGTCTCGCACGAACTGCGCACGCCGCTCTCGATCTTTCGCGGTTATCTCGAAACCTTGCTCGACGATCCGGCGCAACCGCACGACGAACTGGTGCGCATCCTCACCGTAATGGATCGGCACGCGGAACGGCTCACTCTCTTGGTCGAGGACATTCTTAGCCTCGCGCGCCTTGAAACACCCAGCGCGCGCCTGGAACGGACGGAGATTTACCTGCCCGAATTTCTCGGGGGCATCATGCGAGATTGGGAAAAGCGCTTCGGGACCAAACTGCTGCAGCCAACTCTGGAAGCGCCAGACGATTTGCCGGTAATCAGCGCAGACGAGCATCGTTTGCAGGAAGTGATCTGTAATTTGCTCGATAACGCCGTGAAATATTCGCAGCCCGAAGGAAAGATTCACCTCCGCGCGGAACGAGTTGGCGACGCCGTCCGGCTCGCTGTTTCTGATGAAGGCGTGGGCATTCCAGCGCGCGATCTGCCGCGCGTCTTCGAGCGTTTTTACCGCGCGGATAAGGCTCGGAGTCGGCTAATTGGCGGCACTGGCCTCGGGCTCTCCATCGTCAAACACATCGCGCAATTGCACGGCGGCAGCGTGGAGGCGACGAGCGAAGTGGGAAGCGGTACCACCATCAGCGTCACCCTGCCGGTACGGTCGCCAGCGGAAGTGGAGGACGCGCGGGAACACGCGCAACCGCGGTTCGAGTTCTAGGCGCAGCGGCAGCGATGCCCGCGTCACACAATCGTCACACTAAAGGATTTGTCGGGTTGGACCGGATCGCGGCATGGTTCAGGCCCGCATGGAAGCTCTCGCCGAACCGCTAAAAACCTTCGCGACCAGAGATCGCGCGGGCCAGAAGCGCGCTTCAAGCGATCGTGCGATAAAGCTCTTTTTCGGCAGTAACGCGCTCGTCGCCATCGTCGTCCTCGCCCTCATCACGGTTTTCCTTTTCCGCGAGGGCTTCGGGTTTTTCGGCCAAAACCTGAGCGGCATTCGCCGTTATCGCGCCAGCGGCGAGGAATACGTCGATATCATGCGCCAATACTCGGAGGCGCAGACCGCGCTCTCCCGCGGGCTCAATTCCATCCGGCTCCGCCAATTTCAGCAGGCGCAAAAAAAAGGCGTCTCCGTCGAGCAAGCGAACGCGGCGCTGGCGCCCTTCGATCAATTCGCCACCGCGTTTAGCGACATCGCCGAACCGCTAAACGGGCTGGTTTCGGATTCGGGCGATCTCGCATCGGAATTGAAAGCCCAGCTCGTCGCCCATACGCCCGGCGAGACGATGGATGCGCCAGAAGCCAGCCCCGCTGCGGCGCCCCAAAGCCTCGCGAAACTACGCGAAAGCGCGGCCACCTTCGATCAGGTTGCGTCGACGATGCAAGGCGGGTTGACGAGTCTGCTCGCGACGCCTCCTGCGGTGACTGATCCCGGAGCCCGCGAAGCGTTCGTGAAATGGCAGCGCCACGCTCACGCCTTTGTGCAGGGCCTGGGCGAAGGCGGTAAGGAATTGCGCGCCTGGTCGCCGGACAAGCCGGTCGCCTGGTATCGCGCGTTGACTTCGTTTCTCTTCGGTCGCGATTGGGTCACGGCGAGTTTTTGGCAGGATTGGTATGGGATCATCCCGCTTTTCGTCGGCTCCGTCATGGTGTCGATCGTGGCCCTGGCCATCAGCGTTCCGCTCGGAGTGATGTCGGCTATTTATGTGAGCGAAGTCGCGTCGCCGCGGGAAAAAAGTCTGATAAAACCCTTCATCGAATTCATCTCCGCGATTCCTTCCGTGGTGCTGGGTTTTTTCGGCATCGCAGTCGTCGGGCAAGCGGTGCGCGCCGCCACGCAATCCAACTGGCTGAGCTGGGTCC
>JBDUAE010000372.1:0-2523 GCA_040004805.1 Chthoniobacterales bacterium
GCGACTGCCGCGGGGTCCTTGAAAACATTCGCATCGTGCACGCGAAAGCTTTTGTTTGGCCCGAAGGCAAATCGCGTCTCCGGCGTCCGACCGCCGACGAGGATGATACGATCGATTCTGTCCGCTAGATCCGGATGCAGCGCGAGAAAGGCCGCGAGATTCGTGAGCGGCCCGAGAGCGATATAGGTAAGGCGGTGCTCCCGGAGCGCGCTCGCCAAACCTTCCGTCGCCTCCGTCTTCGCCGTCCGATCCCGCGGCGAACGCGCCCCCGGGTGGACCATGTCTTCGCGCAGTCCGGCGCGCTGGCCAAAGCGTTGCACGAGATCGCGCGCCACCGCGGTCGTCCGCGGGAGTGCAGCATTTCCGTAAGTGGTGCTGAGACCGACGATCTTCACCTCCGGAGAATGGAAGACCAGGAGCAATGCGAACGCGTCGTCCACTTCGCGCCAGGGCGCACCAATTGCGGGATCGGTGTCGATCCACACCGCCGTCGTCGCCTCCGCGCGGCCGCAGCAGAGCAGCGCGCAGAAAAAAATTAGCCGACACCGGCTCACGCGGCAGTGGGCGGGTTTTCCGCCGCCTTGGCTCGCATCATTTCGCGGTCGGAAGCGAGCGCCTTCTCCAGATTAGCGATGTGCAGCCGCGCGAGGGAAGTGTATCCCTCTTCGTCGCCCTCCCATTTCGCCATCTCCCGCACCGAAGCCTCGTCGTGTTCCTTCATTAATTTCACCGCGCGACACGCCTGCGCCTCCGGCAAACCTAGAGCAAGGAGCGCGTCGCCGCCGAGATCGAGCGCACTCCCGGTCGTCTCCCGATAAACATTCTCCACCCCTTTGCGCAGGATTTGATAGGCGTGCTGGCGGCTGGTGGCGCGCGCCAGGATCTGCAGGTTGGGAAAATTTTCCTGCACCAGATCGATCAGTTGCAGGGTCTTCTCCTCATCGTCGATCGCGATGATGAAAAGGCGCGCCCGTTCCGCGCCCGCGGTGCGCAGGAGATCGAGCCGGGTCGCGTCGCCGTAGAACGATTTCAAGCCGAAACGGCGCAACGTTTCCACCTGATCGGGATCGTAATCGAGCACGGTGGCACCGAAACCATTCGCGCGCAGCAGACGCGCCACGATGTGGCCGAAACGCCCGACGCCAGCGAGGATCACGGGATTGTCGTGTTCGTCGATTTGATCCGGAGATCGTTCAGGAATTCGACTTAGATAACGCGGTTGGACGAAGCGATCGTTGAGCGCGAAGAGCAACGGCGCGGCCGCCATCGAAACCGCCACCGCGGCGATGAGCAGGTTCGCAATCTCGGTCGGCAGGACGCCATTCTGCGTGGCGAACGAGCACAAAACGAAGGCAAACTCGCCTCCTTGCGCGAGCGCGAAAGCGAAGAGAAAACGCTGGCTCGGTTCCAAACGGAAAGCGCGGGCCAGCGCCAACAAGACCAGGAATTTCGCCACCAGTAAACCGACGACGAGCAAGGCGATTGTGCCGGGGGCGTGCGCGATCAACGCGAAATCGATGCTAGCGCCGACCGAGATAAAAAACAGGCCGAGGAGCAGTCCTTTGAAAGGCTCAATATCGGTCTCCAGTTGGTGCCGGTATTCGCTTTCTGCCAAAACGACACCAGCCAGAAAAGTCCCCAGCGCTGGCGAGAGGCCGACTTTTTGCATCAAGAGCGCGATCCCGACCACGAGGAGCAACGCGGTGGCAGTAAACATTTCGCGCAAGTGCGTCGCAGCGATGTAACGCAGTAACGGGCGCAATAGAAACCGTCCGGACAGAATCACCCCCGCGACCGCGGCCAGAACGAGGAGCGCAGCTTGCCACGCCGGTAACGCGCTCAGACCCGCACGAGGTCCGTCCGCAATTGCCTGCGCGTGCGGAAGCGTCGCGATTAACGGTAAAAGCGCCAGCACCGGGATCACGGCGACATCTTGAAAAAGCAGGACCGAGAACGAGGCCTGACCGCCAGCGGTTCGCATCTGGCTTTTCTCGTTCAAAAGCTGGAGCACGATCGCGGTCGACGACATGGAGAGGATCACGCCGGCCGCGAGCCCGATTTCCCAACGCACGCCGAGTAAAACAGCCACCACGGTGATCACGGCCGTCGTGGCCATGACCTGCGCGCCGCCGAGGCCGAGAATGGGCGCCCGCATTTGCCAGAGCAACGCCGGCCGCAGTTCCAATCCCACCACGAAAAGCATCATCACCACGCCGAACTCGGCGAAGTGCATCACGTCGGTGCTGCCGCTTCCGACCAGCCGCAGGCAAAAAGGGCCAATCACTACGCCGGCAAACAAATAACCGAGGACCGAGCCGAGCCCGAGCCGCTTCGCCAGCGGCACCATCACCACGGCCGCGCTCAAATAAATGAAGACGTAAACGAAGCTCATTCCAAAAGTGCGAACGGTTCTGCGGTGAGAGAAGTACCAGGGAGGGGACTCGAACCCCTAATCCTTGCGGAACCAGATCCTAAGTCTGGCGCGTCTGCCAATTTCGCCACCCTGGCTTGTCCCGAGCCGAT